>NZ_BAAALS010000011.1:0-189650 GCF_039528415.1 Luedemannella helvata | reverse complement strand
TTTTCGCGCCTCCAGGGCGCCCGGCCACGGGCCCGATGATTTGGACGATTCCGCGTGGAATCCGGCCCCCGGGATTGGCGCGGAACCGCCCAAACGTCGGCCGGGCGGCGGGGTGGGCGGCGGGGCGGGCGGCGGGCGGCGGCGCGGTGCGTTGGGCGGGGCGGGCAGACTGGTGGGGTGGGTGAGATCGAGGAGGTCGCGGGGGCCTGGCAGGTGATGATGAGTCGGGTCGCGCCCGACGCGTCGGCGGCGGACGTCGGCGCCCTGGGCGCGAGGCTGCTCGGGCGGTGGGGCGAGGAGCACCGGCACTACCACGACACGGCGCATCTGGTCGCCGTACTGAAGACCATCGACGAGTACGCCGACGCGGCCGAGGACGCGGACGCTGTACGGCTGGCCGCCTGGTATCACGACGCCGTCTACGACCCGCGCGCCGATGACAACGAGGCCGCCAGCGCGGCGCTCGCGCGTACGGAGCTGACCGGCCTCGGCGTGCCGGCGGCCACGGTGGCCGAGGTGGTGCGGCTGGTGGAGCTGACCACCGGCCACGCCGTCGAGCCCGGCGACCGCAACGGGGCCCTGCTCGCCGACGCCGACCTGGCCATCCTCGCCAGCCCACCGACCGCCTACGAGGCGTACGCGGCCGCCGTCCGGCGCGAGTACGCCCATGTTCCTGACGACGCGTTTCGCGCGGGCCGCGCCGCGGTCCTACGGCGACTGCTCCGTCTGCCGCGGCTGTTCCACACACCGGAGTTGGCCGCCCGGGCCGAGGCGGCCGCCCGCGCCAACCTCGAAGAAGAATTGATCTGGCTTAACCGAAATGTTATGAATTGAGCCCTTTGGCGTTTTGGTAGTGATACAACGACCATGGCACCGTTTATTACGTTTGTGAATTTCAGTCGGACTGACCTCACATCGGACTAGGCGCGCTGCCGGGTGGACGTATCGGCGCGAGGGGGCGCGGACCATGGTTCGACGACGGCGTAATGACCGGCGACGTATCCGGTGGGCGCTGATTGCCGTGGCTGTCGCGGCAACGCAGGCTCCGGCTCTCTGGATGGACACGGCACCCGCGGTCGCCGCCGCGGGCACGCCCGGGGTGCCGCAGCCGCCTGTCGTGGTGTTCCACGAGGACTTCGAGAACACCACCACCACCGTGCCGCTGCTTCTCACGAGTTACGTCGGCACCGATGACGAGACCTACACCGCCAACCAGGCGTGGTTGACGAACTGCAATGGAATGATCGTCAACTACAGCATGACGGTCCGGCCCGCGAACTGCACCGGTGGCCCGCAAGGGCTGCGGGCCCTGCGTTCCATGGCCTACGCGCTGGGCAACCTGAGCAGGGCCGCGAACTCCGCGACGAACAACGCGTTGTCGGCGTACACCGACACGGGTGGCGACGTGGCGGTCAACCCGGGCGCAGGGCTGATCCAACTGCAGACGAAAGAGTCCATCCCCCTGTCGGGAACGGGGAAGCGGTATCTGACCACCGCCATCGACGTCTCCTCGGTGAACTGCCCTGTCAACGCCCCGAGGTTGCAGTTCTCACTGCTCAGCGGCGCCACCGTGTACCCGGTCGGCGGCGAGATCAACAGCTGCACCGACCCTCGCGGGCGGCCGGAGGTGGTGCCCAACCCTGACAGCCCGGACGCGACCACGGCCGTACGCGTGGGGACCTACACGTCGTCCGGGGCGATCCCGTTCGTCGGGTCGTCCGTGGACATTCGACTGGTGAACAACGAGGGCCTCGGGCTGGGCAATGACGCGGCGCTGGACAACATCGTCCTCTACGACGTGACGCCCCAGCTGGACAAGGCTTTCAGCCCGACCACGGTCACGGCGGGCCAGTCAGCGACACTGACCTTCACGATCACCAACACCAGCGACCTGCTGGCGAAGCCCGACTGGTCGTTCACCGACGCGCTGCCGACGGGAATGACGGTGACGACGACGCCGGCCACCACGACCTGCACCAACGGCGATGTCACGGCAGTGGCCGGCGGGACCTCGGTGAGCGTGAGCGGCGACCTGGATGATCAACAGGTGTCGTGCACCGTCACCGTCCACGTCACCGCACCGGCCGGTCACTACGTCGACGGGAAGGCCAACGTGACCACCGAGGGGTTGCGACCGCCGGCGAACACGGAGATCGACTTCGTTCCTGTCATCACGCTGCGCAAGTCCGGCACGCTGAACGGTTCCGGCGACAACGGCGGCCCCGATGTCGGCGATCCGGTCACGTACACGTTCGTGGTCACCAATCCGGCGTCCAACGGCGTGACGCTGTCCAATGTGGCCGTGAACGACCCCCGGGTGGGCCCGGTGTCGTGCCCGGCCACCCCCCTGCCCGCCGGACAGTCGGCCACGTGCACCGCCACGTACACGCTCACGCAGGACGACATCGACGCCGGAGAAATCAACAACACCGCCTCCGCGACCGCCGACGCGCCTGAGGGCGTCACCGACCCCGGACCGGCCACCGACGCTGCGATCGTACCGCTGGCCCCGGCCTCGGCGATCACGCTGACGAAGTCGGTTCAGCCGACCATCGCCGCCAGGGCCGGCGACGAGGTCGAATACAGCTACCTGGTCACCAACACCGGCAACGTGACTCTCCACGCCATCTCGGTCGCCGACACCGCCTTCTCCGGCACCGGCACCCCACCGACTATCACCTGCCCGGTCACCTCGCTCGCACCCGACGTCTCGACCACCTGCACGGCCACCTACACCGTCACCCAGGCCGACGCCGACGCCGGCCAGGTCACCAACACCGCCGTCGCGTCCGGCACCCCGCCGAGCGGTCCCGCGGTAACCTCGGCGCCGGACCACATCACGCTCACCATCCCGAGAAGCGCCGGGCTGGGGCTGACCAAGACCGCCGGCCAACCGACCGACGCCAACGGCGACGGGCGTATCGATGCCGGCGACACGGTCAGCTACGAGTTCCTGGTCACTAACACCGGCAACGTCACGCTCACCAACGTCGCCATCGACGACCCCACCGTCGGCACCGTTACCTGCCCCACCACGACCATCGTCCCTAACACCCCGGTGACCTGCACGGCCACGTACACGCTCAAGCAGGAGGACCTTGACGCGGGACGGGTGGACAACATCGCGACCGTCACCGCCAACGCGCCTGAGGGCGTCACCGATCCCGGGCCGGCCACGGACGGCGGTTTCGTCCTGCTGACCCCGGCTCCGGCGATCACGATGGTCAAGTCGGTCCAGCCGACCACTGCCGATGAGGCCGGCGACGAGGTCCAGTACAGCTACGTGGTCACCAACACCGGCAACGTGACCCTCAACCCCGTCTCGGTCGCCGACACCGTCTTCTCCGGCACCGGCACCCCACCGACCGTCACCTGCCCGGTCACCTCGCTGGCACCCACCGTCTCGACCACCTGCACGGCCAGCTACACGATCACCCAGGCCGATGTCGACGCCGGCCAGGTCACCAACACCGCCATCGGGTCCGGCGCCCCGCCGACTGGCCCGGCAACGACGTCACTACCCGACAACGCCACCGTCAGCATCGACAGGAACGCGGCATTGATCCTGACGAAGACGGCGCTCCAGTCGGCCGACGAGAACGCCAGCGGGCGGGTAGACGCCGGCGACACGATCACCTTCAGCTTCCTCGTGACCAACACCGGCAACGTCACCCTCAGCAACATCACCATTGACGACCTCACCGTCGGTGCCGTGACCTGCCCGACCACACCCATCGCGCCGGACATGTCGCTGACCTGCACCGGCACGTACACCCTCACGCAGGACGACATCAACAACGGGAAGGTCGAGAACACCGCTACCGCGACCGCCACCGCACCGGAAGGTGCGACCGACCCCGAACCGGATAGCGACTCCGAAACGACGCCGATCACCCAGGCCCCGGCGATCACCCTCGTCAAGACGGCGAACCGTACCGGGCTGACGGCCGGGGACACCGTCACCTTCACCTTCACGACGAGCAACACCGGCAACGTGACCCTCACGGACGTGCGCGTCGACGAGACGGCGTTCCACGGCGCCGGCACGCCGTCGGCGCTGTCGTGCGACCACGCCGCACCCGTCACGCTCCAGCCGGGCGAGGCGCTCGTCTGCACGGCCACCTACCGCGTCGCGCAAGCGGATGTCGACACGGGTCAGATCGGGAACGAGGCCACCGCCACCGGTACCCCACCCAGCGGCCCGGACGTGAGCGACAGCGCAGGGGTGAAGATTCCACAGACCGCGCGGCCGGCCCTCACGATCCGGAAGCGGGCGAGCGTCCAGGACACCGGGATCCGGTACGAGTTCGTCGTCGCCAACACGGGCACGGTCACCCTGACCGGCGTCGCGGTGCGCGACCCGCTGTTGGCGGGTGCCGGGATCGCGGTCACCTGCCCGACCACGCCGCTGTCGCCCGGACAGGCCATGACCTGCCGCGCGGAGGCCCCGTACGTGGTCACTGACGCCGACGTGGCCGCCGGGCAGGTGCGCAACACCGCGGTCGCGACCGGGATCGAACCCGTCGGCGACACGGTGACCTCGCCGCCCGGCACGTTGAGCACGCCGGTCGCCGCACCGGTGCTGCCGGTGACCGGGCAACCGGTCTGGCGATTCGTGGCAGCGGCGCTGCTGCTGCTCGTCGCCGGGACAACGCTCCTGGTGGCCGCGCACGCGACCCGTCCCGGGCGGGTCTAGACGGCGGCGCGCACGTCCGGCGCGCCGAGGCGGGCCGCGTCGGCGGTGAGGTCGTCGGGCATGCGCTGCGACTCGCGTTCGGCGGCGACGCGGGCCAGGTAGTTGTCGACCTCGCTGGCCCGGCGCTGCGCCGACCAGCCCAGCTCGTCACCGAGGATCGCCGCCACGTCCAGCGCCGAGCGCTCGCCCCGGTGGCTGGTCTCGACGGAGATGCGCGTGCGGCGGGTCAGGGCGTCCTCGACGTGCAGGGCGCCCTCGGCCCGGGCGGCGTAGGCGATCTCGGCGGCCAGGTATTCCGGCGCGCCGGCCAGCGGGCGGGCCAGGTCGGGTCGGGCGTCGATGAGCGCCAGGACCTCCAGCGCGGCCGAGCCGTACCGCTCCAGTAGATGTTCGAAAACGCCCGCCGAGACGTTGTGGCGGCGGGCCACGTCGGCGCGGTTGGTCCACAGGCGCTGGTAGCCGTCCGCGCCGATGAGTGGCAGGTCGGCCGTGCGTGACGGCGGCACCTGATTGCCGAGGCGGCGCGCCGCCCGGTCGACGACGTCGGCGGCCATGACCCGGTACGTCGTGAGCTTGCCGCCCGCCACCAGCATCAGGCCGAGCATCGGCTCGACGACGGCGTGCTCGCGCGACAGTACGGACGACGACTCGTCGCGGCTGTGCGGGCGCCGGCCGGGCCGCGCCTCGGCGGCGAGCAGCGGGCGCAGCCCGGCGTACACGCCCTCGATGTCGGCGGGCGACAACGGCCTGTCCAGCACCGCGTTCACCTGATCCAGCAGGTAGGCGATGTCGTGCTCGTTGGCGGCCGGGTGCGCCCGGTCCAGGGCCCAGTCGGTGTCGGTCGTCCCGATGATCCAATGGGCGCCCCACGGGAGGACGAACAACACAGACGTGGGAGTACGCAGGATGAGCCCCGACTCGCCCGTGATCGCCGAGCGGGGCACCACCAGGTGCACGCCCTTGGAGGCGCGTACCCGCAGCCCGGCCCGCACCGGCGGCCCGCCGGGACCGGCCAGCATCTGGGTCAGGTCGTCGCTCCACACCCCGGTCGCGGCGATCACCGTGCGGGCCGCGACGTCGAACTCCACATCGGACTCCCGGTCGCGTACCCGCACGCCGGTGACCTCGCGGGCGTCGCGCAGCAGGCGGACGACCTGGGTGCTGGTCAGCACCGCCGCGCCGAGGCTCGCCGCTGTCCGGGCGAGCGTGGTGACCAGCCGGGCGTCGTCGACCTGGGCGTCGTAGTAGCGGATCGCGCCGCCGACCGCGTCCTCGCGCAGTGAGGGGAAGATGCGCCGGACCGCGCCGGCGCTGAGGTGCCGGTGCAGCGGCATCCCCCGGCGGCCGAGCCGCGCAACTCCGGCGAAAACATCATAAAGGGCCACGCCCGCGCCGTAGTAGCCGCGCAGGGCCGCGCCGCGCAGCCTGTCGGCCGGCAGCGGCACGAGGATCGGCACGGGGCGCACCAGGTGCGGGGCGAGCCGCGTGGTGAGCAGGCCGCGCTCCCGCAACGCCTCATGGACCAGCCCGAACTCCATCTGCTCCAGGTAGCGCAGGCCGCCGTGGACCAGTTTGCTCGACCGCGACGACGTGCCGGCGGCAAGATCAGCGGCCTCGACGAGGGCCACGGACAGCCCCCGGGACGCGGCGTCGAGCGCCGCCCCCGCCCCGACCACGCCGCCGCCGATGACGAGCACGTCGAAGCGCTCGTTCCGCAGCCGCGCCAGGTCGGCCTCGCGGCGGCCAGGGGACAGTCGCGCCGCGGTGAACCGCGACACCGCCGGATCACGCACCCTCCCACACTAGCGGGCCAACGATCCGGGGTTGGTCTGCACGACGTACCGTGCCCGTATGCAGCCGTACGGATCTCCCGAGCCTGTGGAGCCGCTCAAGAAGCCGGGCATCGCCTGGGAGAACGTCATCTTCGCCGTGCTCACGGTGTTCGTGGGCGCCTGGATGGTCGCCTCCGTCACCGCGCTGCAGGGCGGCATATGGGTGATCGAGCAGTCCATCATCGCCACCCTCAACCGGCCACTGCCGTCGGGTGCGCCGCCCTTCATCGGGTTCGTGGCCATCCTGCTCGCGGCGCTGCCGCCCGCGTTCGTGGGCATGCTCGCGAGCCGCTTCGCGCCGGACACTGTCGGCATCCGGGCAGCGACCCGGGCGTGGACGCTCGCGGCCGTCTTCGGCGGCCTGCTCGGCTGGGTGCGCTCGGTCCCCATGGAACACAACGAGCTGTACCTGCTCCTCCTCGCGCTCGCCGCTGCCGGCCTGGCCCTGTGGCAGCGCGGGTGGCGGTGGCTGCGCGCCTGGCTGCGCGCCCGCCGCGAAGGGCCCGCCTACACCGCCGAGCCGGACCTCGCCGACGCTCAGTCCGGCCGGGCGGAGCCCTCGCCGGACGGGTCACCCGCCGCGGCGGACGACGTGGCGCCCGTCAGGGTGGGGCCGAGCCGGCTGGCCGGCGTCCTCGCCGGGATGATCGTGCTCGTGCCCTGGCTGATCCTCGGGTCGCTGGGCGGGCTGACCGAGACCCTGCTCGCCGCCGCGGCGGCCGCCGCCGTGGGCTGGCTCATCACGGGCGTGCTCGACGAGCGGTTCTTCGCCGGGTTCGCGGCCAGCCGGGGCCGCGCCGTCGGGCTGGGCGGCCTGGCCGCCGGCGTGGCCCTCGTGCCGTACGCGGCCGGCATCGGCGGCAGCGGCGTCCAGCTCGCCCAGATGCTCGTCCTGCCGCCGCTCGGGTTCGCCGTCGCCGCCCTCGTCGCGCGCGCCTGGCCGACGTTGACCGCCGGCGGTACCGGCTGGCTGATCGGGGTGGGCGCGTTCGGGCCGCTCGCGTTCGTCGACCCCGAGGAGATGTCGATCCTGCTCGGCATGCGCGACATCGGGTACTGGACGCTGATCGCCGCGCTCGCCGGCATCGCCGTCGCGGGGCTCGTCGGTACGGCGTACCCCCTGATCTTCGTGCCGGGCCGGGCGTGGCGGCGCGGCACGGCCTGGGCCACCGCGGGCGTCGTCGCGGTCGCGGCGGCGGGCGTGTACGCGGGCCTCGGGCAGCCCGGCCTGCACGGCGAGCGGCTGTTCGTGGTGCTCAAGGAACAGGCCGACCTGTCCGGCCTCGCCCAGGTCACGGACCGCGCCGCGCGGGTACGCCAGACGTACGAGCGGCTGACCGGCACCGCCGAGCGCAGCCAGGCGTCGCTGCGCGCGGCGCTGGATGACTGGAACCTCGACTACACGCCGTACTACCTGGTCAACGGCATCTCCGTGGAGGGCGGGCCGCTCGTGCGGCAGTGGCTTTCCGGGCGCGACGACGTCGACCGGGTGCTGCTGGAGCAGGACCTGCGGCCACTGCCCGAGCCGGCGCCGGCGGAGCGGGGCACCGCGGCGGCCCCCACCGCGCCGCTGTGGACCATCACGATGATCGGCGCCGACAAGGTGTGGCAGGACCTGGGCGTCACGGGCGCGGGCATCACGGTCGGCAGCTCGGACTCCGGTGTCGACGGCACGCATCCGGCGCTCGCGGCGAACTTCCGGGGCGGCAACGACTCCTGGTACGACCCGTGGAACCGCACGAGTGCGCCGACCGACAACGGCGGGCACGGCACCCACACGACCGGTACGGCCGTGGGCGGCGACGGCATCGGTGTGGCCCCCGGCGCGAACTGGGTCGGCTGCGTCAACCTCGACCGCAACATGGGCAACCCCGCGCACTACCTGGACTGCCTGCAGTTCATGCTCGCGCCGTTCCCGCAGGGGGGTGACGCGTGGCGCGACGGGCGACCCGATCGCGCCCCGCAGGTCCTCACGAACTCGTGGGGCTGCCCGTGGCTGGAGGGCTGCGACGCGCGGTCGCTGGGTCCGGCGCTGGCCGCGTTCCGGGCGGCGGGCATCTACTTCGTCGCGGCGGCCGGCAACAGCGGCTACGGAGGCTGCCGGACGGTGACGGACCCGCCCGCGATCTACGCCGACGCGCTCACGGTCGGGGCGGTGGACAAGCGGGGCGCCCTGGCCGACTTCTCCAGCCTCGGGCCGACCGCCGACGGGCTGATCAAGCCCGACGTGCTGGCCCCCGGCGTGGACGTCCTGTCGGCGTACCCGGGCGGCACGTGGGCCATCAACAGCGGCACGTCGATGGCGACGCCGCACGTGGCCGGCGTCGTGGCGCTGATGTGGTCGGCGCAGCCCAAGCTGATCGGCGACATCGACGCGACCACGAAGATCCTCCGCGACACGGCCACCGCCCCGACGCCGACCAAGGTGCCCACCAACTGTGGCTCGGACGTGGACCTCTACGGGTCCGGGATCGTCAACGCCCTCGCGGCGGTGACGGCGGCGAAGGCCCTGGGCTGACGTAGGCGTACTTCTGAAGTAGTGTTGATATGTGACCGCAGCACCCTTGGAGTCAGTGCCGTTTTCCGAACTCCTGCGCCAACCGGTCGAAACGGCCGAACGGCTCAGTCGCACGCGCGCCGTACGCCTGCGGCGCCGGGATGCCGCCGACCTCGTGCTGATGTCGGCGGACCGCGCGGAGGCCGAGGCCGAGGTCATCGACCTGACCGCGCGCCTGCTCGCCGGCGTGGCGCGCCGCGACCCGAACATCCTGCGGGAGGTGCTGCCCACGGCGTTGCCCTGGGTCCGGTTCCTGCCCGACGCCGATATCGACATCATGACCGAGGAGTTCATCGCGACAACGGAAGCCGCCGCGGCCATCGGCAACACGGCGGCGGTCTCTCAGCTGCTTGTGGAATGGCGACACACCGCTGAGGTACATGCCGATCCGGAGCTCTACCGCATCCTCACGACAGAACCGCTCGACGACTACGGCCCGGTTCCCCGGCCGACCGACCAGTGAGTCCGAAGAGAGGCGACCGGGCTGCCCCTCCTCCGCGTCCCGGCGGCTATGTCATTCGCTTCGCGACGAACAACGCGGCCAAGGGCTGGGAGGATCTGTGCCGCCAAGCGGCCACGAAGACACGGGCCGCGTTCGACGCGATAGAGACAGACCCGTGCCCGCAACCGCCCACCGCCCGCCAGCATCCCCTCAAAGGAAGCATCTCCTCTGACACACAAGGTGGACGTACCTTGCCTCAGTGGCAGTACGAGGTCACTGCAGGCGGCCGGATCTGGTACGTAGGGGATGTCGAAACCCGAACATGCTGGATCAAGTACGCCGGCACCGCGCATCCGAAGTCGACCGACTGAGCGTCAGGTGAGGGCGGCGGACACGGCGGCGGCCGCGTCCAGGACGGCGGGGCCCGCCATGGCCTCGTCGAGTTCCACGAACGCCACGACGCCGACGCTGGCCTCCAGGCCCTCGACGCCGAGCACCGGGGCCGCCAGCCCGTGGGCGCCGCGCTGCAGTTCGCCGGCGCTGTGCACGTACCCGTCGAGGCCTGTGCGACCGCGCAGGATGGCGCGCCCCGCGGCGCCGCGCTCCAGCGGATGCCGCGAACCCGGCCGGTACGCCACATGGAAGGTCGTCCAGCTCGGCTCGACGACGAGCAGGGCGACCGCCTCGGCGCCCTCAGCCACCGTGAGGTGCGCGGTGGCGCCGGTGGCCTCGGCGAGGCGGCGCAGCGGCGGGGTGGCCGCGTCGGCGAGCAGCGGCTGGGCCCGCCGGCCGAGCTGGAGCACCCCGGCGCCGAGGCGCAGCCGGGCGCTCGTGTCGCGGCGGAGCAGGCCGTGCGCGGCCAGGGTGCCGGCGAGGCGGTAGACGACCGCCCGGCCCACGCCGAGGGCGGCCGCGGCCTCCGTGACGGTCAACCCGTTGGGAGCGGCGGCCACAAGTTGCAACAACCGCAGCCCGCGGTCCAGCGTCTGCGCGGTCTCGCTCGCCACGGTGAGTGAGCCTACGGCCGGATTCGCTACCCTCGTACCGTGAGCCTCCGCCTTTATGACACCGCGACCCGCTCGGTGCGGGACTTCGTCCCGCGGACCCCCGGCGAGGTGGGCGTCTACCTGTGTGGGCTCACCGTCCAGGGCCCGCCGCATATCGGTCATCTTCGTTCGGCCGTCAACTACGACGTGCTGCGCCGGTGGCTGGAGCACGCCGGGCTGCGGGTGACCTTCATCCGCAACATTACGGACATCGACGACAAGGTGCTCGCGAAGTCCGCCGAGGCCGGGGTGCCGTTCTGGTCCCTGGCGTACGCCAACGAGCGCATCCTCGCCGACCACTACGCGCGCCTGGGCGTGCTGGACGCGACCTACGAGCCGCGCGCGACCGGCCACATCCCGGAGATGCACAGCCTGATCGCGAAGCTGATCGCGGACGGGCACGCCTACCCGGCGGCCGACGGCTGCGGCGACGTGTACTTCGACGTGCGCTCGTACGCCGACTACGGCGCCCTGTCCAACCAGCGCCCGGACGCCATGCAGGAGTCGGCGGACGCCCCCGCGCGCGGCAAGCGCGACCCGCGCGACTTCGCCCTGTGGAAGGGCGCCAAGCCGGGCGAGCCGGAGGCCGCGACCTGGCCGTCGCCGTGGGGTCCGGGCCGGCCGGGCTGGCACATCGAGTGCTCGGCCATGTGCTGGCGCTACCTGGGCGACGAGTTCGACATCCACGGGGGCGGGCTCGACCTGGTCTTCCCGCACCACGAGAACGAGATCGCCCAGTCCCGCGCGGCCGGGCTGGGGTTCGCCCGCTACTGGGTGCACCACGGCCTGCTCAACATGGGCACCTCCAAGATGAGCAAGTCGATCGGCAACGTCATCGACCTCCCCGCGGTCGAGGCGTCCGGGGTGCGGGCCGTGGAGCTGCGCTACTACTACACGGCCGCGCACTACCGCACGGTGATCGACTACTCGGACGGCGCGCTGCGCGAGGCCGCCTCCGCGTACCAGCGCCTGGAGGGCTTCGTCCACCGGGCCACCGAGATCGTCGGGGTCGGCCAGCCGGGCGAACTGCCGGCCGAGTTCGTCGCCGCGATGGACGACGACCTCAACACCTCCCAGGCGCTCGCCGTGCTGCACGACGCGGTCCGCGCGGGCAATGAGGCATTGACCGCCGGTGACGACGCCGTCGTGGTCGCTGTCCTTTCCCGGGTACGGGCTATGCTCGGCGTCCTGGGGCTCGACCCGCTGGACCCGCAGTGGGCCGGCAGGTCGGGCGGGCAACTGCGCCCGGTCGTCGACTCGCTCGTGGCGCTCGCGCTGGAACAGCGCGCCGCCGCCCGGGCCCGCAAGGACTGGGCCGCCGCCGACGCGGTGCGCGACCAGCTCAAGCACGCCGGCGTGATCGTGGAGGACACCGTCCACGGCCCGCGCTGGACCATCGAAGGGGAGCACTGATCATGGCCGGCAACTCGATCCGCCGTGGCCGACGCACGACGTCGGCGAAGGGGGCGGTGAAGGGCTCCGGCGGCAAGAACCGCCAGAGCCTCGCCGGACGCGGGCGCACCCTGCCCGCCGACGAGCGCCCCTGGCACAAGGGATACTCGGGCGACGAGCCGCTGCCCGCGAAGACCGCCCGCAAGCAGGACAAGGAGCGCCGCGTGGCCGCCGCCGAGGGGCGCGCTCCCAAGATCGGCCAGCCGGGCACCAAGTCGACGACCTGGGGGGCCTCCGGTTCCGGCAAGGGCGCGCCGGGGGGCGGCAAGGCCAAGGCCGGCTCGGGCGCCGCCGGGCGGAAGGGCAACTTCCGGCCCACGGTCCGCAGCGGCCCCAAGGTGGCCCCCGGCCGCAGGTCGCTGCCGCCGAAGGACGCTCCCGAGCTGCTCGTCGGCCGCAACCCGGTCGTCGAGGCGCTGCGCGCCCACGTCCCCGGCACGGCGCTGTACTGCGCCCAGGGCATCGACATCGACGAGCGTGTCGCCGAGGCCGTGCGCACGGCGGGCGACCGGGGCATCCCGATCCTCGAGGTCAGCCGCGCCGAACTCGACCGGATGACCGGCGGCGTCCTGCACCAGGGCGTGGGCCTGCAGGTGCCCCCGTTCGCGTACGAGCCGTTCGACGACCTCGTCAGTGCCGCGCTGGAGAGCACCGCTCCCCTGCTCGTCGCGCTCGACGGGGTCACCGACCCGCGCAACCTCGGCGCCATCCTGCGCTCGGCCGCCGCCTTCGGCGCCCACGGCGTGTTCCTGCCGGAGCGCCGCTCGGCGGGCATCACGGCGAGCGCCTGGCGCACCTCGGCGGGCGCGGCGGCCCGCGTGCCCGTCTCGCAGGTCGTCAACCTGACCCGGGCGCTCAAGGCCTGCCAGAACGAGGGGTTCACCGTGGTCGGCCTGGACGCCGACGGCGAGACGACGCTCTACGACCTGGAGGCCGCGATCGGCCCCCTCGTGGTCGTGGTCGGCTCCGAGGGCCGCGGCCTGTCCCGCCTTGTCGGCGAGACCTGCGACCTCACGGTCTCCATCCCGATGGCATCCGACGTCGAGTCCCTCAACGCCAGCGTCGCGGCCGCCGTCACCCTCGCCGAGGTCACCCGCCGCCGCAACGGCTGACGACGGCGTTCAGCGCGGCCCGTGGGTCACTCCGCGAAGGTCCACCAGGCCAGGCCGTCGCCGGCCGGGCAGGCGAGCACCCTGGTGCTCCAGGTGCAGCGGCTGGCGTACACGCCGTCGGCCGTACCGAGCGGCCGCGCGCTGGTGTCGGCCACGGTGTAGCCCTCCAGGCCCACGCTCGCGGCGCTGGAACCCAGCGCGCTCCACAGCAGGACGCTGCCGGAGGTCACCCGCGTGCCGATGCGCGCCGTGCGGTCGTAGCGGACCTTTCCATCCTCGCCGACGATCCAGGTATGCGCGTCGCTCGCGTCGATCACCATCGTCTCGTCGCCCAGCGCGGTGATGCCGTCCACATCGGAGAACGGCAGCTGCCAGCGCGGTGTGGCCTCGTCGCCGGTCGGCAGGGCCACGACGGTCACGCCCTGCGTACCGGTGATCGTCTGGGTGACGCACACACCGCCGCCGCACAGGGACAGCTCATCGAGGTACGCCTTGGGCTCGGCGCTGTACACGGTCTTGGGCTGCTGCTTGCCGGACAGGTCGAACGCCTGCACCTCGTACCCGTTGGAGTTGTAGCGGATCGCGTAGAAGACGCCGCCGGCGGCCAGTGTCGAGCTGGTGGACGGGATGCCGGTGACGGTCGACGTCGTGTCGCCGCTCGCGGGGTCGACGACCTGGATGGTCCCGTCCTTGATCACCAACAGCTTGCGGTCGGCGCTGGCGGCCAGCGGGTACCCGTTGAGCCAGGCCGGCGCGGACGCGTTGCCGACCGGCTCCTCCAGCCGCAGCGTGGCGCCCTCGAACTGCTTGTTCCAGACGTCCGAGCCGGTGCCCTTCACGTCGACGCGGCGCAGGCGGTCGGCGTCCGGGTCGACCAGCACGACGTACGACGAGAACGTCTCGATCCACTCGTTGGCGCCGAGGGTCCGCTGCCACCGGGTCGCGAGCGTCGCCGCGTCCAGGACGTAGATGGCCTTGCCCGACGGGCTGCGCGTGTTGACGTACATGACCAGCGCGTCGGCCACCGGCACGAGCCCTTCGACCTCGTCGCCGGGGCCCACGGTGACGGGCTGCTTGACGGGCTTGCCCGACTCCAGGTCCGCGCCGGTCACCTTGATGTTGTCGCCGCTGACCCAGGCCAGATACGCGCGCTCGTCCGTCACCGCCGTACGGGCATAGGTGTAGTAGGTGTTCTCCTCGCCCGTCGGCACGAACTTCGGGCCGCTCAGCTGCGTGAACTCCACCGCCTGGTCGCCGGAGCGCCACCAGATGACCGCGGCGGTCGCGGCGGCCAGCACGATGACCACCCCGGCCGCGCCCAGGGCGAGCAGCCACCCGCGCCGCCCTCCGTTGGCGGCCGGGCGGGGCGCCTGCGCGCCGGCGGGCGCCGGTGGCGCGTCGACCGTGGCCACCGCGTCCGTCGTCGCGGCGACGCCCGCCACGCCGCCCGTGCCGGTCCACGGGTCGATCGGCGCCTCCGACGCCCACGGGTCCGCGGGGGCCGCGTGCCAGGGCGCGTCCGCGCGGTCGGTGGGGCGGTTGGGGTTCGTGGGATCGTCGGGGGCGATCACGGCGCGGCTCCGGCGGACATCTCGGGGGTCAGGGGCTCAGGGTGTCGCGGCACGCGCGGATCACCCGCTGCGCCAGGACCAACAGGTACGCGTTGGTGGCGAGCGGCAGGATCATGAAGAGGAAGGGGGCGATCGAGAAGCCGCCCTCGACCAGGAAGAGGATCACCCACAGCAGCACGGTGACCATGTAGAACGCCGTGCCGATCAGGTACGCGAGGCCGAGGCGCTCGATGACGCGGACGGTGGCGGGGTTGCCCGACCGTACGGCGACCGCCCCGGCGACCGCGGCGGCGGCGCTCACGACCAGGATCAGGCCCTCCACGAATACGAGCACCGGAAGGCCGATGCCGGCCTTGAGGAGGAGCACGTCGACGCCGCCGAGGACCGCGCCCATCGTGCCGAGACTCATGATCCACAGCAGCGGCCGTGTGATGATCGCCACCGCGGCGCCCAGCGCGAGCGTGCCCGGCACGCCCGCTGGTACGCGTAGGTCAGCGTCTTGGTCGTCGGCCACCGCCGGTCCCTCCCTCTGCACAGTCGGGTCGAGCGTAGCGGCCCCGTCCCACTCGCCGACCGGGGCTTTGGCGTTTGGGGCCACGCCTCACGTACGCTCAACGGGGTTTGCCGGTGTGGCGCAGTGGTAGCGCAACCGCCTTGTAAGCGGTAGGTCGTCAGTTCGATCCTGACCACCGGCTCTAGATCGACGATCACCGTATTACCCGCGCGCAACGATCGAGGTCACGTCCCCTTCAGGGGGATCAAGGGTCGCTAGCTCGGGGGTTGGCAACACGGTCTCGGACGTCTACGGTGTCCCCAGTGCAAATTGCCGTTTCGTAACGGCGCCTTCACTCGGATCGTCCGGCACGTTCCTGCCGGTGAAAGGAAAGCATCCCTCCATGGCCTCCGTTACTTACGCGAAGGCGTCCCGGATCTACCCGGGCACCACCCGCCCCGCCGTCAACCAGCTCGACCTGCAGATCGCTGACGGTGAGTTCCTCGTTCTGGTCGGCCCGTCCGGCTGTGGCAAGTCCACCAGCCTGCGCATGCTCGCCGGCCTTGAGGAGATCGACCAGGGCGCGATCTACATCGACCAGACGGACGTCACCAACGTGCCGCCGAAGTCGCGTGACATCGCGATGGTCTTCCAGAACTACGCCCTGTACCCGCACATGACCGTGCGCGAGAACATGGCGTTCGCCCTGAAGCTCCGCAAGACCCCCAAGGCGGAGATCGAGCGCCGTGTCCGCGAGGCCGCCCGCCTGCTCGACATGGACGAGAAGCTCCTCGACCGCAAGCCGAAGGCCCTCTCCGGTGGTCAGCGCCAGCGTGTCGCCATGGGCCGCGCGATCGTGCGTGAGCCGCAGGTCTTCCTCATGGACGAGCCTCTGTCGAACCTCGACGCCAAGCTGCGTGTCCAGACCCGTGCCCAGATCGCCGCCCTCCAGCAGCGCCTCGGCACCACCACGGTCTACGTCACCCACGACCAGACCGAGGCCATGACGATGGGCGACCGCGTCGCCGTCCTGCTCGACGGCGAGCTGCAGCAGGTCGACTCGCCCCGCGAGCTGTACGAGCGCCCGATCAACGCGTTCGTCGCCGGCTTCATCGGCTCCCCGGCCATGAACATCCGGACGGTCCCGCTGACCGACCAGGGCGCCGACCTCGGTGGCCTGGTGCTCCCGCTCACCCGCGAGCAGGTCGCCTGGGCCCGCGCCGACGGCGGCGGCAACCGCATCACGATCGGCTTCCGCCCCGAGCACACCGAGATCGTGGCCCCGACCGACGGCGGCATGCCGATCGTCGTCGAGCTGGTCGAGGAGCTGGGCTCGGACGCCTACGTGCACGGTCACGCGGCGATCAACGGCGGCCACGAGACCTTCGTGGTCCGCACCGACGGCCGCTTCGCCTCCCCGCGCATCGGCGAGACCGTCTTCCTCCGCCCGCGTCCCGGTTCGCACCACGCGTTCCACGCGGTGACCGGCGCGCGCCTCGCCTGACACATCAAGTAACCCGCCGTTTCGGGCGGCTCCCCTGCACGGGGAGCCGCCCGAACGCGTTCTCGCGGGTCACCACGCTCTCCAATGTCACGCTTATGGCGAGGCGACAGCTCACCCCACCCGCCAAAGTCACGCCTATGGCGAGGAAACAGCTCACCCCACCCGCCAAAGTCACGCTTATGGCGAGGAAACAGCTCACCCTCCCCGCCAAAGTCACGCCTATGGCGACGAAACAGCGCGCGCCACCCGCCAAAGTCACGCTTATGGCGAGGAAACAGCGCACCCCACCCACCAAAGTCACGCTTATGGCGAGGCGACAGCTCGCCCTCCCCGCCAAAGTCACGCTTATGGCGACGAAACAGCGCACCCCACCCACCAAAGTCACGCCTATGGCGAGGCGACAGCTCGCCCTCCCCGCCAAAGTCACGCCTATGGCGAGGAAACAGCTCACCCCACCCGCCAAAGTCACGCCTATGGCGAGGAAACAGCGCACCCCACCCGCCAAAGTCACGACTTTGGCGAACTAACAGCGCGGCCGCCCTCACCAAAGCCGCACTTTTGGCGAGGCTGCCGCGCGCGCCTCCGCCACATGTGCACAGTGGGCGGTCGTCCGCGCGCCCAGCGTCGCCACATGCACGCATGTGGCGAACAGAGCGGCCAGCCTGGCGGCACACCAGCGACGGGACACAACGCCAATGTCCCACCGCACGACGAGCGGGCTGCCCCGAGTCGCCGTCAGTTACTACGATCGCCGCGTGGCAGGCGGACCCCCGGAGCGTGACGCGCAGGACATCGACGAGCCAGCCGACCGCGATGGCGCCTGGCTGAGCAGCGTGCGCAAGCGCGGCCGGAGCTTGTCCCAGCAGTGGCGGGTGCTACGACGGGCCCAGGAAGACGAAGGCGACACGAACCGGCGCGTCATCGTCTGCGGCGACGACCCGCTCGCGCACCGGCTGATTGACGAGCTGGTGAACCGCTACCCCGTCCGCGTCACCGCGATCATCCGCGACCGGCACCGCAATCACGGTCCCCGGATCGCGGCCATCGAGGGCATTGAGGTCATTGAGGCCGACTCCGTCGACGCGGCGACGCTCACCGCCGCGGGCGTGGGTACCGCCGACGCCATCGCGATCATGCATCAGGACGACGTCGGCAACATCCACTCGGCGCTGCTGGCGCAGGACCTGAGGCCCGGCGTCCGCATCGTGATCCGCATGTTCAACATGCACCTGGGTCGCGGCGTACGGGCGATGTTCACGGACTGCATGGTGCTCTCGGACGCGGCGATCGCGGCGCCCGCGTTCGTGGCGGCGACCCTCGGCGAGGTGACGCCGACGCACATCCGGCTGCCGGGACGCACGCTGTTCGTGGCCCGCCGCGCGGACGTGCAGCCGGAGCAGGTCCTCTGTGGACTGGCGGTCACCAGCGCCGAGCACGACCCGGTGCTGCTGCCGGACAACGACGCCAACGCGGACCTGGTGCTGGCGACGGCGGCGACGCCGGAGGGGGCGGCCGACCCGATGATGCAGCGGCGGTGGCGCCGTCGCGCGAGCCGGATCATCCGCAGTCCGCT
This sequence comes from Luedemannella helvata, assembly GCF_039528415.1. Taxonomy (NCBI): domain Bacteria; kingdom Bacillati; phylum Actinomycetota; class Actinomycetes; order Micromonosporales; family Micromonosporaceae; genus Luedemannella; species Luedemannella helvata. The sequence continues at coordinate 171,372 of NZ_BAAALS010000011.1, read as the reverse complement.
GTCGGCGGCCGCGATGCTGCGTGTCCTGGCGGGCCGTCCGCTGTGGCGGTTGTCGCTCGGCCTGCTGGTGCTGCTGCTGATCGGCAGCGGCATGCGCGCGTTCGACGACAAGCTCAGCCTGTGGGGCCTCATCGACACGACGATCCTGATGGCCCTGGGCGGCGGCAACGACCCGGACTTCAACCAGCCGCTGTACCTGCAGATCGCGCAGCTCATCGTCGTGATCGCCGGGGTGGCGCTCATCCCCACGGTCACGGCGGCGGTGGTCGAGACGATGGTGACGACCCCGTGGGACGCGCTGGCCACCCTGAGCTACTCGCGCCACGTGGTCGTCATCGGCCTGGGCAACGTGGGCACCCGGGTCATCCAGCAGTTGCACGACCTGGGCCTGCAGGTCGTCGCGGTCGACAAGCACGAGGATGCGCGCGGCGTCGCGATCGCCCAGCAGCTGAACATCCCGCTGATCATCGGCGACGCGAGCCGCGAGTCGACGCTGCGGCAGGCGAACATCGGCGCGGCCCGCGCCCTGGTGGCGCTGTCCACGGACGACGTCATCAACCTGGAGGCCGCGCTGCACGCCCGCCGCGCCAACCCGGGCATCCGCGCGGTCCTGCGCCTGTTCGACGGCGACTTCGCCGAGCTGGTGCAGCGCAGCTACGGCATCGTGGTCTCGCGCAGCGTCTCGTACGTGGCCGCGCCCGCCTTCGCGGCCGCCCTGCTGGAACGCGAGGTGATCGGGACGATCCCGGTGGAGCGGCGGGTGCTGCTGGTGGCCGAGGTGCCCGTGGCGGCCGGCGCCCGCCTGGCGGGCCAGGCCGTGGGCCAGACACGACAACACCAGGAGGTACGGGTCCTCGCGCTCACGCCTGGCGGCGCGACGACCGGGGCGCCGGAGACGGTCTGGCGCCCGCCGGACCATCACCGCCTGGATCCGGGCGACCGCCTGCTGGTGATCACGACCCGGGCGGGCCTGGGCGCCATCCTCACGGACGCCTCGCCACCCACGGGCGGCGGCGACAACCCAGGTAGCGTGGCAGCGTGACGAAACGGGGACGGGCGGCCGGCTGGTGGGTCGAGGTCCTCATGGTCGCCGGTTTCGTGGCGACGACCGCGCTGCTGGCGCTCCCGGGCGTACTCGATATTGATCTTTGGGTGCGCGACCTCGTGGACGCGCACCGACCGCCAGCGGCCGACACGATCGCGCAGTGGGTCAACCGGCTCGGCAACGGCGGGCCCCTCACCGCGGTCGCGCTGGTCATCGCCGGGGTGCTGGCGTGGCGGCGGCGCAGCCTGTGGCCGTTGGCGCCGGTCGTCGCGGCGTTCCTCGCGACCGGCTTCGTGATCCTGCCGCTCAAGTACTACTTCCACCGGGCCGCGCCGCACTCCGACCTGCCGGACGACGTGGAGGTCCAGCTGTTCAGCCAGCCCGGTTTCGGGCTGTCGTACCCGTCCGGGCACGCGGTCAACACCGTTGTCTGGTACGGGGTGATCGTCCTGCTCCTGGCTGGCTGGTTCGCGGCCCGCCCGGCGTGGCGACGGACCCTGCGGATCGCCCCGCCGGTCATCGTGGGGTTCACGGCGACGTACCTGGGCTGGCACTGGCTGAGCGACATGGTCGCCGGCCTGTTCCTGGGCGTGCTCATCGACCGGCTGCTGATGCGCGTGCCGTGGCCGGGCCTGCCGGACGTCAGACCCTGATCACATGCACGCCCGCCGCCTCGAACCCGCGCACCTGCTCGTCCGTGGCGTCGGTGTCGGTGACCAGGCTCTCCACCCGCTCGATCGGGCAGACCCGGGCGAACGCGTGGTGGCCCAGCTTCGACGCGTCGGCGATCACCACGACCCGGCGGGCCCGGGAGGCGAGCAGGCTGTTCATGGCGGCCTCCCCCTCGTGGTGCGCGGCGGCGCCGAGCGCCGGGTCGACGGCGTCGACCCCGAGGAAGGCGATGTCGAGGGTCAGCTCGCGCAGGATGCCGGTGGCGAGCGGCCCGACCAGCTCGTACGACTGCGGTCGCACGACCCCGCCCGTCACGACGATCTTCATGCGCGACCGGACGAGCAGCTCGTTGGCGATGTTGAGGGCGTTCGTGACGACCGTGAGCTGGGCGCCGTCGGGGCCCGTGGTGGCCAGGTCGGCCCGGCTGGCCAGGGCGCGGGCCACCTCGGTCGTGGTCGTGCCACCGGTCAGGCCGACGACCTGGGCGGGCTGCACGAGTGCGGCGGCGGCCGCGCCGATGCGCTGCTTCTCGGGGACGTGCTTGGCGGACTTGTAGCGCAGCGGCAGGTCGTACGAGACGCCGTTGACGACCGCCCCGCCGCGCGTACGGGTGATCATCTGCTGCTGGGCGAGTTGATCAAAGTCACGCCGGATGGTCGCCTGGGAGACGTCGAGCCGCTCGGCCGCGTCCTCGACCGTGATTCTTCCGGTCTCGGTAAGCAGCTCAAGCAGCGCGTTCCACCGCGCGTACCGGTCCACACTGACCTCCTCGCTAGGCAATGCACAATAATGCGCGGTAGCGCTTGCTTCGATCAAGCGGGTGCGCGAAACCCCTCCGTGTCCGACCCCTCGACCCCCGGAGCAGGTGTCCCCCGATGACCGAGACAACCAGCAAGGACGTGGCCGTCGCCGTCGATGTGGGCGGCACGGGGATCAAGTGCGCGCTTGTGGACATGGCCGGCCGGGTCCTGCTCACCCGACGCTTCGCCACCGGCCGCGAGCGGGGCCCGGACGCGGTCGTCGAGACGATCCTGGACTCCGCCGCCGAGCTGTCCACCACGGCGTACGCCGAGGGCCGGCGACCGGTCGCGGCCGGGGTCGTGGTGCCCGCCATCGTCGACGAGGCCGCCGGGGTGGCCAGGTGGTCGGCGAACCTGGGCTTCCGGGACGTACCCCTGAAAGAACTCGTGTCGCGGCGGCTGGGCCTGCCCGCGGCCCTCGGCCACGACGTACGGGCCGGAGCCCTGGCCGAGGCCCGCCTGGGCGCCGGCCTCGGCACCCGCCGGATGCTGTTCATCGCGATCGGTACGGGCATCGCGGGCGGGTACGCCGTGGACGGGCACATCGACCCGGGCGCGCACGGCGCCGCGGGCGAGATCGGTCACATCCGGGTGCGCAGCGGGCCCGACGCCCAACCGTGCGGCTGCGGGGCGCGCGGCTGCGTGGAGGCGTACGCGTCCGCGGCCAGCGTGGCGCGCGCCTACCGGGAGGCGGCCGTGAGCGCCAACGGGCACCCGGAAATCACGGCGGCCGACGTGGCGGCCCGGGTCGCGGCGGGCGAGCCGCTGGCCCGGGAGGTCTGGCAGACGGCCGTGGACGTGCTCGCCGACGGGCTGCTCACCGGCATCGCGCTCTACGATCCCGAGCTGATCGTGCTGGGCGGCGGGCTGGCCGAGGCCGGCGACACGCTGCTGGAGCCGCTGCGCACCGGGCTGGCGCAGCGCCGCACGTTCCACCAGATCCCGCCGCTGACCCGGGCCGGGCTGGGCGACGAGGCCGGCTGCCTCGGCGCGGCCCTGCTCGCCCTCGACCTGATCACCACGGACGGAACGCAACCATGAGAGTACGCGGCAGCGTCGTCACCCCCACGGGGATCATCAGCGACGGCACGGTCGAGATCGTCGACGGCCACATCGCCGACATCGTCGAGAACGACCCGGCGGGCGGCCTGCCGGAGCCGGGTGACACCGAGGGCGCCGACCTGTCGGCCGCCTGGGTGCTGCCCGGCTTCGTCGACATCCACGTGCACGGCGGCGGCGGGGCGAGCTTCACCAGCGGCGACGCCGACGAGGCGTCCCGGGCGGTCGCGTTCCACCTGGCGCACGGCACCACGACCATGCTGGCCAGCCTGGTCACGGCGCCCACGCACGCGTTGCGCGACGCCACCGTGGCGTTCGCGCCGCTCGTCGCCTCCGGCGCGCTCGCGGGCATCCACTACGAGGGCCCGTACCTGTCGGCGGCCCGGTGCGGCGCGCAGAACCCGGCCCACCTGCGCGACCCGGACCTCGACGAGCTGACCGCCCTGCTGGACCTCGGCGGCGTACGCATGGTCACGATCGCGCCGGAACTGCCGCGCGCGCTGGACGCCATCCGGCTGCTGGTCGAGCGCGGGGTGGTGGCGGCCGTGGGCCACACCGACGCCACGTACGAGCAGACGCTCGCGGCCGTGGGGGCGGGCGCGAGCGTCGGTACGCACGTCTGCAACGGCATGCGCCCGATCCACCACCGGGAGCCCGGCCCGATCGTGGCGCTGCTGCGCGCGGCCGGGGTGGTCTGCGAGTTGGTCCCCGACGGGGTTCACCTGCACGACGGGATGCTGGGCTTCGCCGCCCAGATGGCCGGCGCCGCCCGGGTCGCCCTGATCACGGACGCCATGGCGGCGGCGGGCATGCCGGACGGCCCGTACGAGCTGGGTGGGCTGGCGGTCGACGTCTCCGGCGGTGTGGCGAGGACCCAGGGCGGTGCGATCGCGGGCAGCACCCTCACCATGGACGCCGCGTTCCGGCACGCCGTGCACAGTGGAGTGTCTATCGTCGACGCGGCCGTCATGGCGGCCACGACGCCCGCGTTCGTGCTCGGGCTGACGGAGCAGATCGGCGCCATCACCGCCGGACGTCGCGCGGATCTCGTACTAATGGACGAAGAACTGCAGGTGACAGGCGTACTTCGCGCTGGGTCTCCCGTTCTGTCGGGGGTCTGAACTAGCCTGTTCTCTTATGGATGCCGCAGACACAGAACAGGGTCTGGACATCGATCGCCTTCCCCGGGTTGGTATCCAACGCACTGATGACGAGCTCGACTGGCCGACCGATGTGGAGCCCGAGGCTCCCGCCGAGACCGGGCCGGCCCTCAACGACCAACAGCGGGAGATCCTGGCGTTCGAGAAGCAGTGGTGGCGCTACGCGGGCGCCAAGGAGCAGGCGATCCGGGACCAGTTCAACATCTCCCCGACGCGCTACTACCAGTCCCTCAACGCGCTGCTCGACAACCCGGCCGCACTGAGTCACGACCCCGCCCTGGTCAAGCGCCTACGCCGGCTGCGAGCCACCCGGCAACGCAGCCGCAACCGCCGCTGAGGGGACCGAAGGTCACGAAATCCTGATTGGGGGAAACCACCGAGGCGGCGCTGGCAATCGCGTCGTAGCGTGGTGCCCATGCGTTTTGGGCTGCCCTCGATCAGATTCACCCGCCGGCGGGTCGCGGCCGGGTTAGCGCTGCTCACAGGCTTGGGCGCGTTGATCACCTGGGCGGCCTGGCCGGCGCCGAAGAACTACACGGCGCGTGACGCCCTGTTGAACGTGATGAGTGGGCCGGCGGGGAACGAACCCGTCACGCTGGACACGACATTCTTCGTGCCCGACGGCGCGGACGCCGACAACCCCGTGCCCGCGATCCTGCTCGCCCACGGGTTCGGTGGCACGAAGCGCAGCATGCGCGCGGACGCCGAGGACCTGGCGAACGCCGGGTACGCCGTGCTGACCTGGACCGCCCAGGGCTTCTCCGGCAGCACCGGCAAGATCCACCTGAACAGTCCGGATTACGAGGTACGTGACGCCAGGTCACTCGTCGACTGGCTCGCGGCCCGGCCCGAGGTGCTCAAGGACCCGACCGGCGACCCCAAGGTCGGCGTCGTCGGCGGCTCGTACGGCGGCGCGCTCGCCCTGCTGCTCGCCGGCCACGACCCCCGCGTCGACGCGATCGTCCCGATGATCACCTGGAACGACCTGTCGAAGGCGTTCCTGCCCGAGGCCACCGGCCAACCGCCCACGGCCGGGGTGTTCAAGAAGCAGTGGGCCGGCGTGTTCTTCTCCAGCGGAAGCAACACCGCAAGCGGCGGCCTCGCGGGCGCCCTGGCGGGCATCGGCCGCGGCGACGACGAGGACCAGCCGCGCATGCCGGAGACCGGCACAACCAGCACGAGCCCCGACTGTGGCAACTTCGCCCGCGACATCTGCGACACGTACCTGCGCATCGCCGCCACCGGCAAAGCCACCGAGGCCGACCTGGCGCTGCTACGCCGGTCCAGCCCCACCTCGGTCCTCGACCGGATCAAGGCGCCGACGATGCTCATCCAGGGCCAGGCCGACTCGCTGTTCCCGCTGACCGAGGCGGACGCCAACGCGCGCGGGATCGCCGCGAACGGCACGCCCGTGCACGTCGACTGGTTCACCGGCGGTCACGACGGCGGCGCCGGGCCGCAGGCCGACTCCGACCGGGGCCGCTACCTGACCCTGACGTGGCTCGACCACTACCTGCGCGGCAAGGGCGACGTGCCGGACTCCCAGTTCACCTACTCGCGCATCACCGGCTTCAACACCAGCAGCTCCAACCGCCGCCCCACGACCTCGGCGTTCTCGGTGGAGCGGTACCCGGGCCTCGGCGGCACCGGGAACACGGCCGTCGACGTGGCCGGCAAGCCCCAGCAGATCTTCAACCCGCCCGGTGGCACCCCCGCGGCCATGTCCACCATCCCCGGAGCGAGCAGCCTGTCCAGCCTGATCAGCGGCATCTCCCTGGAGATCCCCGGCCAGCACGCCGACTTCCTCTCCCCGCCGCTGACCGGCACCCTCGACGTGCTCGGCACCCCGACGGTCACCATCCGCGCGGCGTCACCGACCGGCGAGGCGGTCCTGTTCGTCAAGCTCTACGACGTCGACCCGTCGTCGGGGGCCAGCCTGCCGTTCGGCCTGGTCGCGCCCGTGCGCCTGACCGGCCTGCAAGCCGACATCGCCAAGGCCACCCCGGTCACGGTGACCCTGCCCGCGATCGCCGCCCGGTTCGAGGCCGGGCACCGGCTGATGATCACTATCTCGACGACCGACCAGGGCTTCGCCACCCCCGCCGAACCGGCGGTCTACACGGTCGGCGTCGGCGTCGACGACCGCTCCACGATCGGCCTGCCGCTGGTCACCGGCACCCCGATCGCCACGCAGGAGACCCTGTGGCGGTGGCTGCTGGCCGGCCTGGTCGCGACGCTCGCGGTCGGGCTCGCGGTGGTGCTGTTCGTCGCGCGCCGCCGGCGCCACAACGCCGAGATCAAGGTCATTGACGAGTACGCGGACACGCCGCTCGTCGTGCGCGGCCTCCGCAAGGAGTACGCGGACGGCTTCGTGGCCGTCGCCCAGGTGGACTTCACGGTCGAACGCGGCCAGGTCGTCGGCCTGCTCGGGCCCAACGGCGCCGGCAAGACCACCTCCCTGCGGGTACTCATGGGGCTGACCCGCCCGACCAAGGGCGAGGTGCTCGTCTTCGGCCACCGGCTCACCCCGGGCGCGCCCGTCCTGAGCCGCCTGGGCGCGCTGGTCGAAGGGCCAGGCTTCCTGCCGCACCTGTCCGGCATCGAGAACCTGCGCCTGTACTGGCGCTCGACCGGCCGCCCGGACGCCGAGGCACACCTCGACGAGGCGTTGGAGATCGCCGGCCTCGGCGACGCCGTCCAGCGCAAGGTCCGCACGTACTCCCACGGCATGAGACAGCGGCTGGCCATCGCGCAGGCCATGCTGGGCCTGCCCGAACTGCTCGTCCTCGACGAGCCCACGGACGGGCTGGACCCGCCCCAGATCGCGGAGATGCGCAAGGTGCTGCGCGAGTACGCCCGCGACGGCCGGGCCGTGCTCGTCTCCTCGCACCTGCTCGCCGAGGTCGAGCAGACCTGCACGCACGTGGTCGTCATGCACAAGGGCGAGATCGTGGCGAGCGGCGAGGTGGCCGACATCGTGGGCGACTCCCCGGTCGCCCAGTTCGAGGTCTCCGACGTACCGGCGGCCGAACAGGTGCTGGCATCGCTGGCAGCCGTCCGGTCCGTCAACCGCGACGGGCGTTCCGGGCTCGTCGTGGACCTCAACGGGACCTCACGCGCCGACGTGGTGAGCGCGCTCGTCGGCGCCGGTGTCGGCGTGGACCGCGTGGTACCGCGCCGGCGCCTGGAGGACGCGTTCCTGAGCCTGGTTGGCGGCAACACCCGAGCGAGCGGGGAGCGATGAACACCTTCACCGTCGGTACCGAACTGCGCCGGCAGGCCAGCCGGCCGCGTACCCGGTTCGCCCTGGCCTTCATGGTCATCCTGCCGCTGATCGTCCTGGGCGCCTTCGAGCTGGGCGGGGACGGCGACGACGACAACGGACCTGGCGCGTTCGGCAGCCTGGTCAGCCTGGCCACCGCGGGCGGGCTGAACTTCTCGCTGTTCGTCCTGCTGGTCTCCATGTCGTTCCTGCTGGTCGTCGTCGTGGCGCTGTTCCACGGCGACACGGTGGCGTCCGAGGCGAACTGGGGCAGCCTGCGCTACCTGCTGGCCATCCCCGTACCGCGCGGCCGCCTGCTCGGCGTGAAACTCATCGTCGCGCTGCTCTACTCCGGGTTCGCCATCCTGCTGCTGGTCGGCACCGCGCTCGTGGCCGGCACGCTGCGCTACGGCTGGCACCCGCTGCGCTCCACGATCGCCGACGAACTGTCGGCGGGCGAAGGGCTGCTCCGGCTGATGGGCGCCGTCGGGTACATCTCGATCATGCTGTTGATCGTGGCATCGTTGGCTTTCCTGCTCTCGGTGCTCACGGACGCGCCCCTCGGCGCGGTCGGCGGCGCCGTCGTGCTGCAGATCCTGTCGAGCATCCTCGACCAGATCACGGCCCTCGGCGCGCTGCGCAACCTGCTGCCGACCCACTACGCGAACGCGTGGCTGGGCTTCCTCGGCACGCCCGTCCAGACGGACGAACTGGTCCGCGGCACGATCGTCGCCCTCGCGATGTCCACGACCCTCTTCGCGATCGCCTTCTACCGCTTCACCCGCAAGGACATAACAAGCTAACCCGCCCCGCCGCCCGCCCGCGCCCCGCCGCACCACCCCGCCCGCGCCCCGCCGCACCGCCCCGCCCGCGCTCCGCCCCGCGCCCCGCGCGCTCGCTCCGCACCGCCCGCCCGCGCGCTCGGCCTGACGTTTGGGCGATTCCGCGTGTAATGGCGCGCACGGATACACGCGGAACCGCCCAAACGTCAACGCGAGTCGGCGAGGCGCCAGGGCGACGACGCGACGACGCGACGAGGCGCGCACGTTGGGGGCATCGCCGGCCTCCACGCGGCAAAGTGCGCACTACGGCGGCATCCAGCGCCGCCGAAGCCGCCAAGGTGCGCACTTTGGCGAGCGGGACGCGACGCGCGGATGCTTGCCGCGCCCTAGGCAGGGAGAGGGCGGGTGGCCGCGTACTCCGGGATCGACAGCATCGGGGGGCGGTCCGGGAGGTCGATCTCCGTTTCGCGTGGCGTCACCCTTCCCCCCTCGCGGGTGAACTGGGTGAGGGTGGGCCACGGGCGGCGGTCCGGAGCGACCCGGCGGGCGACCGTGTGCAGGATGGTCGCGGCCATCCGGCCCAGCGCGGCGGTGTCCTGGTGGCCGTGGGTGCGCTGACCGAGGTCGACCTGGGCGATGGCGTCGAGCCCGAAGCGCTCGGCCGCGTCGATGAGCAGGCCGGTCTCCACCCCGTACCCGGCCGCGAACGGCAGCCGCTCCAGCAGGGTGCGCCGGGCCGCGTACTCGCCCGCCAACGGCTGCACGACGCCCGCGAGGTGCGGCAGGTACGCGTTGAGCAACGGCCGGGCGAGCAGCTCGGTGACCCGGCCGCCCCCGGCGGCGGACACGTCGAGCAGCGGCCGGTCGTAGAACGCCTTGACCAGGCCGACCGTGTGGTCGGTGAGCAGCGGCCCGAGCAGCCCGGTGATGTAGTGCCCGCCGAAGTCCGTGAGGTCGGCGTCGACGTAGACGAGGAGGTCGCCGCGCGTGACGGCGAGCGCCTTCCACAGCACCTCGCCCTTGCCGGCGAACGAGCCGCACTCGGGCAGCACGTCGTCGCGGTGGTGCACGGTCGCGCCGGCCGCCGCGGCGACCTCGGCCGTCCGGTCGGCGGAGCCGGAGTCGATCACGACGATCTCGTCGACCAGGCCCGTCGACTCGGCGAGTTCGCGCACGCCGGCGACGATGATCCCGACGGTGGGCTCCTCGTCGAGCGCCGGCAGGACCACGCTGACGGTGGTGTCGCCCTTCGCGTCGATCAGCTGGTCGACCGCCCAGTCGCCGGCGGCCGACGTGCGGGCCAGGAACCACCGCGCCGCCGCGTCATGCACGTCCTCCACGCTAACCGGTGGGGCGGACTGGTCAACGGGAGGCGTGAGGTCTAGCGTGCCAACTCGTGGACGCGTGGGCACCCGAAGAGAACCTCAACATCGGCAAGCGCCGCGCGCGGCCGAAGCGCCGCATGGACGAGAAGCGACCCGTGGCCTGGACGCTGCGGATCGTCGTCGTGCTCGTCGTGGTGGCGCTCGCGGGCGGCGCGGTGTGGTGGTTCACCCGGCCCAGCGGCCTGGAGACGCTGCCGCCGCAGGCCCTGGAGACTCCCGGCGGTTTCCGGTCCACCATCGGCGCCAAGAACACCATCACGGTGGGTGTCACCGTGACGAACGCGGCCACGAAGCCCATCACGGTGACGAAGGCGCGCATCCTGGCGCCGCCCGGGGTCGCGGCGAAGTCCGTCGGCCTGGTGCCCGCCGGCGAGAACAACGCGGGCTTCGAGCTTGACGACCAGGTGCCGGACGGCGGCTCGGTCACGCTCGGCCCGGGCGAGTCCGCCGTGATCGTCGGGCGGTTCACCGTGACGTGTGGCACAGCGATCGCCTCGGCCGACCCGACGGAGGAGCAGATCTTCGCGACCGTACAGGTGGATGGCGAGTCCCGCGAGGAGGAGCTGGACGTCCCCGTCGTGGACGATATGCCCTGGTTGACGGCGACCGCGCAGCGCTCGTGCCTGGACCCGGTGTCCACCGCCGACCCGGGCGGTCCGCTCAAGCCGCTGCCCAAGGCGTCGGAGGCCACGTCGTAAATACCGGCGCGACCCCGTAGAATCGGCGGCACGTGCCTGCGCACGACAACTGAATAACTCATCCAGAGGGGCAGAGGGAACGGCCCGATGAAGCCCCGGCAACCACCCGCGAGCGCGCGACGAAGCGCCGCCCGGGCAGGTGCCAAATCCGGCCCACGATGACGCAAGGCGTGGGAAAGATGAGAAGGAGACCATCATCGTGAGTGCATCCTCAGCCGCCCGCTGCCTCGTCTGTCGCAACTGCGGCACGGAGGCGCCGCTGCGCCCTCAGCACGCCTGCTACGAGTGCTTCGGCCCGCTTGAGGTCGGGTACGACACGGCCGCGCTGGCCCAGGTGACGCGAGCCGACATCGAGGCCGGTCCGAACAACATGTGGCGGTACGCCCCGCTGCTGCCCGTGGGTCAGGACGCCGCGGCGCGTGTCACCCTGGATCCGGGTCTTACCCCTCTGGTACGCGCGGACGCGCTCGCGGACGAGTTCGGCATGACCGGCACGGTGTGGGTGAAGGACGACTCCGCCAACCCGACGCACTCCTTCAAGGACCGGGTCGTCTCCGTGGCCCTCACGGCCGCCAAGGGTTTCGGCTTCACCCGCTTCGCCTGCGCTTCCACGGGCAACCTCGCCAACTCGGTGGCCGCGCACGCCGCCCGTGCCGGCGTCCCGTCGATGGTCTTCATCCCGTCCGACCTGGAGGCCGGCAAGATCCTCACCACGGCCGTCTACGACGGGGACGTGGTCGCCATCCAGGGCTCGTACGACGACGTGAACCGGCTGTGCTCCGAGCTCACCGAGACGGACGAGTTCGAGAAGACCGCCTTCGTCAACGTCAACCTGCGCCCGTTCTACGCCGAGGGCTCCAAGACCCTCGGGTACGAGGTGGCGGAGCAGCTCGGCTGGCGCATTCCCGCGCAGGTCGTCATCCCGATGGCCTCCGGCGAGCTGCTGACCAAGGTTGACAAGGCGTTCGCCGAGCTGGTGGAGATCGGCCTGGCCACCGCGCCGGAGGGCGGCTGGCGCGTGTTCGGCGCCCAGTCGACGGGCTGCAACCCGATCGCGGTGGCCCTGCACAACGGCGCCTCGGACATCGTCCCCGTGAAGCCGACCGGCATCGCCAAGTCGCTCAACATCGGCGACCCGGCCGCCGGCCTGTACGCGCTGGAGTCGGTCCGCCGCACGAACGGCTGGATGGAGTACGTCGACGACGAGGAGATCCGCGCCGGCATCCGCCTGCTGGCCCGCACGACGGGCATCTTCGCCGAGACGGCCGGCGGCGTGACCACCGCGGTGCTCGGCAAGCTCGTACGCACGGGCAAGCTGGACCCGACCGCGGAGACGGTCGTCTTCAACACGGGCGAGGGTCTCAAGACGCTGGACGCGATCGAGGGACTCGTCGGGCCCACGCACAACATCAGGCCATCCCTCAAAGCGGCGCGCGAGGCTCACCTGATCGGATGATTTTTTCGGACGCGCCTACGATGAGTAGTGTTCACGTCAACGCGCGGTGCTTGCAAAATGCGAATCGCAACCGCCAGAACGTAACTGACGGTAACCAAACCAGCTAGCAACGGTGAAGCAACACGCTGGAAACCCTTGACGGTGCTGGTGGAGAGGCGCAGGATGCTTTGCGCGGGAGGTTCACCGCCGCGCAACCGACAGTCCGGTTTGGAGCTGGCCGGCGGCGTGTAGTTCCGGTGCGTAGGCCTCGGCGCGTGCGATCCTCCCGACCAACGTCCGGCGGGTGCCCCGATTCGATCGGGGCACCCGCCGTTTTTGTGCGCTCATGATCCACGCTGAGCCGCGACTCGCGCACCCCTTCCGACACCCGCCAGAGCCCACCTGGGCGACCACCCCCTGCAAGGTGCGCACTTTGGCGGCTTCCCGCGCCCCCCAGCCCACCACGGTGCGCACTTTGGCGGTTTAGCGCGCCCCCGGCACCAAGGTGCGCACTTTGGCGGCTTCACGCGCCCCCCAGCCCACCACGGTGCGCACTTTGGCGGTTAGCGCGCCCCCGGCAGCACCAAGGTGCGCACTTTGGCGGCTTCGCGCGTGCCCGAGGCCTCCAAGGTGCGCACTTTGGCGGTTAGCGCGCCCGCAGGCCGCAACAGCCCGGCGGGTCAGGGTCGGCGGCGGCGAGCCGGTCGCAGGCGCGCCGTCAGCGCGCGTGTCCGCCCCAAGGTCGGCGCGTCGCGGTAGCCGCCCGCCGCCAGCCCGGCGTGCCGCTCGAAGGGGTTCCGCGCGCCGTACGTGCCCGTCCGCCACCAGGACCACCCGCACGAAAGCCAGTACGCGGGCCAGAACAGCGGCCCGAGGATCGCGTACTGGGTGACGTGCCGCGTTTCGTGGGCCAGCAGCTCCCGGCGCGCGGAATCCTCCAGGAACCCCGCCGACCGCCGGGTGAAGATCACCGAACCGACCGTGAAGCACGACTGGGCGGGCAGGGGCAGCCGGTACCCGGTGGCGATCAGCACCCCGCACGGGCCGCGCCGCGGGCGGACCCGGGCCACCGCGCAGATCGCGAGCGCGACGAGGCTCGTCCCGTTGACCCACGTGAGGGCGGCGCGCGCCGCGTGGCGGGGGGCCATGCGACCAAGGGTGCCACGCGAACCCCCGCACGAGGCATGATGGCGGGATGACGCAGGCAACGGCGCCCGCATTGTTCGACCGCCACCGTGACCGCCTGGACGGCGCGCGGGAGGCGCTGCGTACCCGGGACTACTGGTCGGCGTTCCCGGAGTCGCCGAGCCCGCGGGTGTACGGCGACACGGCCGCCGCCGGCGGCGAGGCGGCGTTCCGCGGTTACCTCGACGCCGACTTCCCGCTCGACCAGCCGGGCGCGGGCCGGGTGGTCACGGAGCGCAGCCCGTACGGCATCGAGCTCAACGTCGCCTACCCGCACGCGGACGCGGAGACGCTGCTCCGGGCGGCGAGCGACGCGCTGCCGCGGTGGCGCGACGCGGGCCCCGAGGAACGGGTCGGCGTGTGCCTGGAGATCCTCGACCGGCTGCACAAGCGGATCTTCGAGCTGGCGTACGCCGTGCAGTTCACGACCGGGCAGGCCTTCGTGATGGCGTTCCAGGCGGGCGGCGCGCACGCCCTGGACCGCGCGCTGGAGGCGATCGCGGTGGCCTACGACGCGATGACCCAGATCCCGGGCACGGCGACGTGGACCAAGCCCGCCGGCAAGGGCGACCCGCTGCGCATGGCCAAGGAGTTCCACATTGTCCCGCGCGGGGTGGCCCTCGTGATCGGCTGCAACACGTTCCCTACCTGGAACTCGTGGCCCGGCCTGTTCGCGAGCCTGGTCACCGGCAACCCCGTGATCGTCAAACCACATCCGGGCGCCGTGCTACCGCTGGCGATCACGGTCGCCGTGGCCCGGGAGGTGCTCGCCGAGGCGGGTCACAGCCCCGACGTGGTCGGGCTGGCGGCCGAGGAGCGGGGCGAGGGCCTCGCGTCGGTCCTGGCCACAGACCCTCGGGTACGCCTGGTCGACTACACGGGTTCGACGGAGTACGGCGACTGGCTGGAGTCGCACGCCCGGCAGGCCACGGTCTTCACGGAGAAGGCCGGCGTCAACACCGTGCTGGTGGACTCGACCGACGATTTTGCCGGCATGTGCCGGAATCTGGCGTTCTCGCTGACCCTCTACAGCGGACAGATGTGCACGGCGCCGCAGACGATCCTCGTGCCCGCGGACGGCATCGACACCGGGTCGGGCCGGTTGAGCTTCGACGAGGTGTCGCGTGGCATCGCCGACGCGGTCGCGGCACTCACCGCCGACGATGCCCGGGCGGTGGAGTTGACGGGCGCCATCGTCAACGAAGCCGTGCTCGAAAGGGTGAACCGCGCGCGATCCCTCGGGACGGTGCTGCTGGACTCACGCGAACTGCGCCATCCGAACTTCGCGGACGCGGTGGCGCGTACACCATTGGTGATAATGCTTGACGCGGACGCGGCGGCTGCCTATGGCGCGGAATGGTTCGGACCGATCGCGTTCATTGTGCCGACCGCGAACACTGCGCACAGCATCGCCATTCTGCGTGACATCACAAACGCGCGCGGCGCGTTGACCACATTGGTGTACAGCACAGACAACAAGGTGGTCGACGAGGTCACGCGTGCCGCGCTCGACGTGGGCACCCACCTGTCCATCAACCTCACGGGCGGCGTCTTCGTCAACCAGTCGACGGCTTTTTCAGACTTCCACGCGACCGGTGCCAACCCTGCGGCCAATGCGAGCCTCACCGACTGTGCCTTTGTCGCCAACCGGTTCCGGATAGTGCAATCACGAAGCCACAGCACAAGGCCGTAGAGCCGTCATAGAACTGAGACCGGGCACCGCGTACTGTCCGGTTTGCGGCGCTGCGCGTGGGGCGCTGCTCGTGTAGCGTGCGAGTTCGGTTGACACGTCGCGTTCCCCCCGGGACGAGCCGAGGTTTCGACCGCCGGCGATTCGACCGCTTCGCCGGGGTACGTTGAAGTGAGGAAGTGCACCGTGGCACAGGGCACCGTCAAGTGGTTCAACAGCGAGAAGGGCTACGGCTTCATCGCGGTTGACGGTGGGCAGGACGTTTTCGTCCACTTCACCGCTATCGAGATGGACGGCTACAAGACGCTGGACGACGGCGCGCGCGTCGAGTTCGAGATCGCCCAGGGCCAGAAGGGCCCGCAGGCAGAGAAGGTTCGCCTCATCTGACGTTCGAACCGTGATGCTCGATCGGGGCACCGCGCTCACCCCAAGCGTCGGTGCCCCTCGTCTTTGCCGGTTCCGCTTCACCTGAGCGCTCCGTGTCGTTAACCGGGGCGCCGGGCTGACGACGTTCGTGGTCACCACCCTCCCTCTGTGCCCAACCTCCCGCGGTCCGGGTGGACCCCCGCGTCGCTGGTCGCCCTGTTCGCCTCGGTCCTGCTGGTTTTCTATGGCGTACCGGGTGGCGCAGGTCGCCGTGTTCGTCGCGTACGTGGGGCTGGCGGTCGCCCTGCCCGGATCTTGCCCGGTTCGGCGCCGAACGGTTCCGAGCGGGCAACTATGTCGTGTATGAGCTGGCGCCTTTCCGCCAAGTCGTTGCAGGTATCGCGGCGCACCATCACACTCACGGGCGTTGACAATCTTTGTCGGCGGCGCGGGGCGCCGGCAAACGCTACGGAGGCACATGCCATGACGTACCCACCCCAGGGCCCGGCCGACGATCCGTACGAGCCGCCCACCAACATCACGCCGCCGGCGCCGCCGGCGGGCGACTATCCTCCGCCGCCGCCCGGGTACGGCCCGCCGCCCTCGCAGCCGCCTGGTTATGCCGCTCCGCCACCAGCGCCGCCGCCGGGATACGCCGCACCCCCGCCGGGGTACGCCGCGCCGCCGCCGGGGTACGCCGCACCGCCGCCCGCGAGCTCGTACGCGGTGCCCTCGGGCTACCAGAGCGTCGGCGACCCGCTGGTGCCGGCCGGCCCCGACTTCAGCACCTGGTTCGCCAAGCTGCAGGAGGTCGCGAAGCGCAGCTGGAAGTCGGCGCTGATCATCACCGGCCTGGGCATCGCGCTGCCGCAGGCGGTCATCGCCATCCTGCAGCAGTTCGCCATTGGCGCCTGGACATTCTCGGTGCTGGAGATCGGCGACCTGGGCACCGCCCTCGGCAGCCTGATCGGCGGCCTCTTCGTGCTCCTGCTCGCGTATGTCGGCGTGGCGTTCGTGGCGTCGATCGCGTGGGCGGCCGGCACCTGGGCGCTGGTCCAGGAGGCCGCCACCGGGCAGAGCGCCAACATCGGCGCGGCCTTCAAGTTCGGCACGTCGCGGGCCATGCGGCTGTGGCCGTGGGCGATCGTCGCCGGCATCGCGTTCGGCATCGGCAGCGCCTGCTGCTACCTGCCCGGTGTCTACGCCGCGTTCGCGTTCAGCATGTTCGGCTTTGTCGGCCTGTTCCAGCGCGGCGTGAACCCGGTCGGCGGCTCGTTCCAGATGACCCACTCGGACTTCGGCCCGAACCTGGGCAAGATCCTGCTGACCTTCGTGCCGTTCGTGATCTTCGGGTACGTCATTCCGTTCGTCTTCGGCCTGCTCGCCGCCGCCGTGGCGGGCGCCTTCAGCTACGGCTTCACGTACGACCTGACGTTCGGGCTTGTGGCGGCCTTCGGTCAGCTGATCGCGGCCCCGGGATACGCGGCGCTGCTGCTCGGCCTACTGCCCACCTACGCCCAGCTGCGCGCCCGTCAGGCGCCGGTCTCGACGCCGCTGTTCCAGCAGGAACTGCAGTCCTGACGCAAACCTGATGGATCAGGGGGTTCGTGCCCGGCCGGGCACGAACCCCCTGATCATTTCGGCGGTGATGAGGGCTACGGTCCCGGCGGGGCGCTTGCACTCGACTAGGCTGAGTGCTAAACAAGTGATTGGCACTCCCCTAGGGTGAGTGCCAGACCTCCCGGCCCGTGCCGAGGGGTCTCTGGTCGGGGCGGTGGGGCGCCACGGGCCAGACCGGGCGCCGGTGACGGCGGTTCGGGCTGGCGCGCGGAGCCGGTCGTCGCGGGCTTATCCGGCCCGACCTACGGAGCGGTCGGCACCATCGGCCGCTTTCGAAGGTGCGTAAAGGTCAGGCGGCTCACGCCGTCGCGACAGACTGTCCAGGAGGACAACGCCGAATGGCCAAGATTATCGCGTTCGACGAGGAAGCGCGCCGCGGTCTCGAGCGGGGCATGAACGTCCTCGCCGACGCCGTCAAGGTGACGCTGGGCCCCAAGGGCCGCAACGTCGTGCTCGAGAAGAAGTGGGGTGCCCCCACCATCACCAACGATGGTGTGAGCATCGCCAAGGAGATCGAGCTCGAGGACCCGTACGAGAAGATCGGCGCTGAGCTGGTCAAGGAGGTCGCGAAGAAGACCGACGACGTGGCCGGTGACGGCACGACGACGGCGACCGTCCTGGCCCAGGCGCTGGTCCGCGAGGGCCTGCGCAACGTCGCGGCCGGCGCGAACCCGATGGCCCTCAAGCGGGGCATCGAGGCCGCCGTGGCGTCCGTCGCGGAGGAGCTCGCCAAGCTCGCCAAGGACGTCGAGACCAAGGAGCAGATCGCTTCCACGGCCTCCATCTCGGCCGGCGACACCACCGTCGGCGAGATCATCGCCGAGGCGATGGACAAGGTCGGCAAGGAAGGCGTCATCACCGTCGAGGAGAGCAACACCTTCGGCCTCGAGCTTGAGCTCACCGAGGGCATGCGCTTCGACAAGGGCTACATCTCGGCGTACTTCGTGACTGACGCCGAGCGCATGGAGGCGGTCCTGGAGGACCCCTACATCCTCATCGTGAACAGCAAGGTCGGCTCCGTGAAGGACCTGCTGCCGATCCTGGAGAAGGTCATGCAGTCGGGCAAGCCGCTGCTGATCATCGCCGAGGACGTCGAGGGTGAGGCGCTGTCGACCCTCGTCGTCAACAAGATCCGCGGCACCTTCAAGTCGGTCGCCGTCAAGGCGCCCGGCTTCGGCGACCGCCGCAAGGCCATGCTGCAGGACATCGCGGTCCTGACCGGTGGCCAGGTCGTCAGCGAGGAGGTCGGCCTCAAGCTCGACAGCGTCGGGCTGGACCTGCTGGGCCGCGCCCGCAAGGTGGTCATCACCAAGGACGAGACGACCATCGTCGACGGTGCCGGTGACGCCGACCAGATCCAGGGTCGCGTCAACCAGATCCGCGCCGAGATCGAGAAGTCGGACTCCGACTACGACCGCGAGAAGCTGCAGGAGCGCCTGGCGAAGCTCGCCGGCGGTGTTGCGGTCATCAAGGTCGGCGCGGCCACCGAGGTCGAGCTCAAGGAGCGCAAGCACCGCATCGAGGACGCCGTCCGCAACGCGAAGGCGGCCGTCGAGGAGGGCATCGTGCCCGGCGGTGGCGTGGCGCTCGTGCAGGCCGGCAAGACCGCGTTCGACAAGATCGACCTGGTGGGCGACGAGGCCACCGGTGTGCAGATCGTCAAGGTCGCGCTCGACGCCCCGCTGCGTCAGATCGCCGTCAACGCCGGCCTCGAGGGTGGCGTCGTCGTCGACAAGGTGCGCAACCTGGAGGCCGGCCACGGCCTGGACGCCGCCTCGGGCGAGTACGTCGACCTGCTCAAGGCCGGCATCATCGACCCGGCCAAGGTGACCCGCTCGGCGCTGCAGAACGCCGCGTCGATCGCCGCCCTGTTCCTCACCACGGAGGC
The DNA here is from genome assembly GCF_039528415.1 of Luedemannella helvata. NCBI lineage: Bacteria > Bacillati > Actinomycetota > Actinomycetes > Micromonosporales > Micromonosporaceae > Luedemannella > Luedemannella helvata. Next base: position 152,325 of record NZ_BAAALS010000011.1, on the reverse strand, counting down.
CGTGGTGGCGGACAAGCCGGAGAAGGCCGCCGCGCCGGCCGCCCCCGGCGGCGGCGAGATGGACTTCTGAGTCCAGCGCAACGCCGTTGGGAAGGGCGGGCCGCATGTGCGGCCCGCCCTTCCGCTATGTCCGGATACCTACCGGGTGGCCGGCTCGCGTACTCCGGACGAAACATCGACGCTCCTTCGAAGTGTTAAAGTGCCCCGTGCTTTCGCGTGTGAAAAGCCTGCTCGGCAGCGTTCCCCTGTATGTCGGCCTGCAGAAGGCCGTCGGCGCCCATCGGGTGCGCTACCTGGCCCTTGAGCGGCTCGACCTGAAGGACGGCGACGTCATCCTCGACGTCGGCTGCGGCCCGGCGTACTACTTCGACCGGCTGCCCAACGTGAAGTACTACGGCTTCGACACCTCGGAGCGCTACATCGACCACGCCCGCAAGCAGTTCGGCGCGCGGGGCGAGTTCCGGTGCGAGATCTTCACCGAGGAGCACCTGCCCGACCTGCCGCCGGTCGACAAGGTCATCCTCATGGGACTGCTGCACCACCTCACCGACGAGCAGTGCCGGCACCTGCTGGACCTCTCGGCCCGCGCGCTCGCCCCCACGGGCGAGGTCATGTCGATCGACCCGACGTTCGAGCCGAAGCAGAACCCGATCGCCAAGTGGATGTCGGCGAACGACCGGGGCGAGCACGTGCGCCACCCGGAGGGCTTCGTCGCGCTCGCCAAGGAGTCGTTCGGCGACATCGAGGGCGAGATCGTCAACGACATCACCCGCGTACCCACGACCACGTGGCTCATGCGCATGCGCAAGCCGCTGGTGACCGCCGGCAACTGAGCCTACGGGCGGGTCATCCGCAGCACGTCGAGCGCCTCGGCCAACTGCTCGGCGGTGATCCGTCCGCTGGCGACGTGGCCGCGCTCCTCGACGACCGCCCGGATGGTCTTGTTCTCTTTGAGCGCCTGCTTGGCGATGGCCGCCGCCTCGTCGTAGCCGAGGTGCCGGTTGAGCGGCGTGACGATCGACGGGGAGCTTTCCGCGTACTCCAGGAGGATTTCGGTGTTGGGCTCGAGCCCGGCGACGCAGCGGTCGGCGAGCAGGCGGGCGGAGGCGGCCAGCAGGCGCACCGATTCGAGCAGGTTGCGGGCCATCACCGGGAGCATCACGTTGAGCTCGAAGTCGCCCTGCGAGCCGGCGAACGCGACCGCCGCGTCGTTGCCGATGACCTGCGCGCACACCTGCCGCACGGACTCGCACACCACCGGGTTGACCTTGCCGGGCATGATGCTGGACCCGGGCTGCAGATCGGGAATGTTGAGTTCCCGCAGCCCGGTGCGCGGGCCCGAACCCAGCCAGCGAATGTCATTCGCGATCTTGTAAAGGCCCACCGCGATCGTACGCAGCTGACCGCTCACCTCCACGAGGGAGTCCCGGGCGCCCTGCGCCTCGAAGTGGTTGCGCGCCTCCGACAGCGGCAACCCGGTGCGGTCGGCCAGGCGCTCGATCACCTTCGCGGCGAACCCGGGCGGCGTGTTGATGCCGGTGCCCACGGCCGTGCCGCCCAGCGGCAGCTCCCCCAGCCGGGGCAGCGTCGCGGTGAGCCGCTCGACGCCGTAGGCGACCTGCGCGGCGTACCCGGAGAACTCCTGGCCGAGGGTGATCGGCGTGGCGTCCATGAGGTGGGTGCGGCCCGCCTTGACGATGTCGCGCCACTGTTCGGCCTTGTCGCCGAGCGTCTGCGCGAGGTGGCCCAGGGCCGGGATGAGGTCGTTGCTGACCGCCCCGGTCGCGGCCAGGTGGATCGACGACGGGAACACGTCGTTGGACGACTGCGAGGCGTTCACGTGGTCGTTGGGGTGCACGCTCCTCGCGACCCGCTTCTGCGCGAGCGTGGCGATGACCTCGTTGGCGTTCATGTTCGAGGAGGTTCCCGACCCGGTCTGGAACGTGTCGATCGGGAACTGGTCGTCGTGCGCCCCGGTGGCCACCTCGTCGGCCGCCGCCGCGATCGCGACGCCGAGGTCGATGTCGAGGACGCCCAGCTCGACGTTGACGGCCGCGGCCGCCGACTTGATCAGAGCCAGGGCGTGGATGTGGGCCGGCTCCAGGCCCCGGCCGGAGACCGGGAAGTTCTCCACGGCCCGCTGCGTCTGTGCCCGCCACAGCGCGTCCGCCGGCACGGCCACCTCGCCCATCGTGTCCCGCTCGATGCGTACGTCCACGCCCCAATCCTGCCACGCTCGGCCTTGGTATCACTGAGCCTTTCCACCTGTGCCGTGGGGCGACCGGGTTCGGTGTCCTCGGCGTGGCATCGCTCCATATAGGACACCTTCTCCAAGTCCTGTGAAACCCGAGCTACACCACCCAGATACTGCAGGCCATCGCCGTGCGACAACACGTCAAAGACCAGTGCTCACGAGGTTGGGACAGGCTTTATGTAGACACCGGCCCGTCTGCCTGGGCTTGACCTGCCCCGGCAGGTTGGAAGTCTTCACTCTTGGCATCAAAGTAGATGCGACATTTGGACTAGCGGACTCTGGCGAAGAACGTCACGTAGTTGGGCAGCAGGCAACTTCTTAACCGTACCTGCTTTACCCGATAGGCGCATTGTCCAGTTGCCACCTTCGAGATCCAAGACTTGGAGGCTGCGCTTCAATCGCACATCCGTGTATTCACTTAGGTCAAGAATGTATGCTTCGTAGCGGGTACCAGCCCTGTGCTGATCGGAGAATCCGGCCTGAATAAGATGCACAAATCGCATGTCCGCAAGTTGACCAAGAATCTCATAACCTATTTCATTCTTTTCCGTCATGTCCACGCGAAAATATGTGTATCCGGATGCCTTAACACTCGTTGAGAGCTTCTCCAAGGCCTGAAGTAGGCTCCTAGAGTTCTCCGATGAAACATCTTGCTCCAAGTCGCGCTTCTTGCTACGAGCTGATGTTCCAGCCGCCTTCGCAACGTCCTCTCGGCCGATCTCTTGAGCCTGAGGCCTGGACTGTCGCGCCGCGACAATCGAGGAAGCAAAAAGATTCAGATAGTCTCGAGGAACTCCGCCGGAGGCAAGCACCAGCCGACCGAGCGCCTCCGGCTTCGCGATCGATCCAGGCTGCTTAATTCCCGCCGCAGCAGTGTAGTTGGTGAGGACAGACTCCAGAAAACTCTGGGCGGAAGCCGGATCCTCTAGAGTGACATCCAAGTCAATTTGTGAGGCATCGTGCGGAACCTCTAAACCTACTTTCGAGGACGGCTCAAATGGCCTTGTGAGACGCTCGATACTCGCCACCTTTAGCCAGCCATCGCAGTCACGAAGCATGCCTGCCAAGTCATCTAGAAGGTGGGACTGAAGCGATATTGGCATCAGGTAGAAGTCATCCATAAATATATAGAGCCGAACAACACCTCCGCGAAGAACGGTCCGAAAGGCTTTGTTGATTTCGGCAATACTGACATGCTTGGCAGGCATCTCATTCTGCCGCCTACCGCGCAGGTCTTCGAGAGTCTGTTCAATTCGACCGAATGCGGCCGCCTCCGAAGTGCCAGCATGCTGAAGAACAGACGATAATGCAGCTTGAGCAACGAACTCAAAAGCCTCTGCACCGTCAAGCTTACGCAGAACATGAGTGTTGATCCAGACAGTCACATGCCCCTCTCTTTCAGCGACCCTCTTCGCCTCTAGAAGAAGAGATGTCTTTCCGACTCCTCGGCGCCCATAGATGAGCTGATGACGCGAAGCGGCCACAGCTGCCAGGCTTGCACGCGGATCTTCAACATATTTAAGACTCGGCAAAGCATCCGATGTCCGCGACCGCGCCTCGAGCAGATTGATGAGCTGTGTTACGTCACGACCAGCAAGCCTGCCGCCATCCTTTCTACCACCTTGTTCCTCTTCGGAAATTACATCGGGCCGAAAAATCACGGCATACGGCGCTTCGTCGACTTTCTCGGTATTCAGAGATCGCTCAATTGTCCCGGCGAGGCTCTGCGCCACTGCAAGAGAGTCTTCCGGCACGAGGATGATGAGCCAATTCTCGCCTGGGAAGTTTCGCTCATCGATACGGCGAACCTCGACGTCCGCATCGGACAGGATGCGAGTGACCTCTTCGGAAAAGCGATTAGAGGACATTAGACATATCCGTTCGTAAGGGCGAAATCTTCGCACGCGCCTAAGAAGGTTGCGGCAATGGAAGCCAGTTCCCTGGCGTCCTTCTCCCAACCGGCCTGTCCGACCGGGTAGCAATCGTAATCCGCTTGATTTCGCAGCAAGCGCGCCTCGGTCAACTCTACTTCTCTTGCTCTCACATCGTTCATTGTTACAGGCAAATGTCTGGGCAACTCATTGTGACGCTCATAGTCGTCACCCCGCTCCACGGCAAAGACGATCGCGCGCGCACCGTGGTACATCGCGTAATAGTGTCGACTTATCGCAGAACGGAACTCAAGGTTCCGCACCAACCCGTCCCCCGCTCGCAGCTTTTCGCCAGCTAGGGCCAAGCGATCAGAGACTACCTGACGCACGATAATTGAAAGCGGGAAAGGGTTCCGGCCAGAGGTCGGCAGAGCAGAGATCTGAGACTTCTTAAGCGTAGAGACGTTTAGATTCACCAAGTCCAACGCACTGGCAATGGGCATCGATGTCTCCGTTACATCGGGCAGGCAGACATCTTGCCATAAGGCATGGGCATCCGGTATCGGCTCCTTCCAGACTGTGATACCACCCGAAGGAAACCGGAAATGATCTTGGGGTACTCGCTGGGCTGCCCATCTGCCCGGCAGAGAGCTGATCCGCCACCACCGCGCTTGGATCAGACTGCGATGACGGCGGTTGATCCCGGCAACCAAGCCCTCCTCGCCTTAGCGTGGCTGCGTCACGGCGACACCTACTACCGACTGGCCGCCTGAATCGGCGTCAAAGTTGGGCACCTTCTACCGCTACCTACGCGAGGCAGACGACCTGCTCGCCGCCCAGGCACCCACCCTTCACCCAAGCCGCCGACCGGGCAGCCCGTACCTGTCCTGGCCGTCCCCGCCGCCCACGTCCGGCAATCCGTTCGCCGACTGTCTCGGCATCATCAACGACGCGGCGGAGTTCGCGCTCTGGTTGTCGCCACACATCCTCGACAACACGACGCGTGTCCTCATGGCAGTGGTCGGCACACCGAAGGAAGAGGCCGCCGACTATCGGGAGATCCTCCTCGAGATGGCAGACGCGTCAGGCGGCGGGTTCCTCACTCCACCCCGGACGGTGCACGACTGCCCGGATCACGAGAACAACCTGGTGCTCGACCTCGCCGTCGAGGTCGGCGCGCTGCTCGTCGTGTCCGAGGACACCGACCTCACCGGCATGTCACCGTGGCGTGGCGTGCCCATCCTGCGCGCCCGCGAGTTCGCCGGCCGTGTCGACGCCATGCGCCGCCACCGCCGCTGACCACCTCGCGCCAAGAGCACTCGCGTACCGAATCCGGCCGGCAATTCCGTACCTAAGGTCACTCTGCGACGCGGGAGAGCACGCGGAGCACGCGGAGCGCGGGAGCACGCGCGCGCGGGAGCACGCGCGCTCCGCGCTCGCGCGGGACGCACGGAGCGGGCAGTGGGCCCGGCGCAGGTGCGCCGGGCCCACTGTCGTGGGGCGGGGGGTCAGCTGACGGTGCAGGTGGGGGTGGGTGCGGTGTTGGTGCCGGTCCAGTTCGCCAGGAAGCCGAACGTGGTGCTGGCACCCGCCGCCAACGAGCCGTTCCAGGCCTCGTTGGTCACGGTCACGGCGGATCCGGTCTGGGTGTACTTGCCACCCCACAGCTGGGTGACCGTCTGGCCGTTGGCGAACGTCCAGGTCACGGACCATGAGGTGCTGGCCGTGGACCTGTTGTTCTTGACGGTGACGTCGCCCTGGAAGCCGCCCTGCCACGAGTTCGTGACCGTGTACGTGGCGACACAGTTGCCCGTGCCACCGGTCGTGACCACCGCACTCGTCGGCGGCCGCGACGTCACGACCGAACTGGTCGGCGGCCGCGACGTCACCACCGAACTCGTCGGGGGACGCGACGTAACGACCGCACTCGTCGGCGGACGCGACGTCACCACCGAACTCGTCGGGGGACGCGACGTAACGACCGCACTCGTCGGCGGACGCGAGGTCACGACCGAACTCGTCGGCGGACGCGACGTGACCACCGAACTGGTCGGCGGACGCGACGTCACGACCGAGCTCGACGGCGGCGGCTGGGTCGTGCCGCCCAGGCGGTCGGCGTAGAGGATGCCCCGGCCGTTGGTGCCCAGGTAGACCCGGCCGTAGATGCGCGGGTCGCCGGTCAGCGCCTCGGCGGCGTTGCCGTACTGGTGGGCGTCGTCGTTGATGCGTACCCAGGTCTGGCCGATGTTGTCCGAGCGGAACACGCCCTGGACGCCGTCGATCGTCGCGTAGGCGAAGACCGCCGGGTACGTCTGGCCGGGGGCCGCCTTGCCGAAGCCCACGTTGACGCCGGCCGTGGCGGCCGACACCCGCGTGAACGAGGCACCCGAGTTGGTGGAGCGCCACAGGCCGGTGGTGCTCGTGGCGTCGCCGCCGGCGAGCCAGATGTCGCCCTCGACGCCGGGCAGCGCCTTGAACTTCACGTTGCCGGTGGTGGGCAGGCCGGTGGCCGCCGTCTGGGTGAACGACTGGCCGCCGTTGGTGGAGACGTAGAACTTGCCGGCGCTGAACGCGTAGAACTTCTGCGGGTTCACCCGGTCGGACTCGATGACGGAGTTCGCCGGTACGCCGGTGGACGCCTGCCACGACTGGCCGAAGCCGACCGAGTAGATGACCTGCTGGCCCGCGTCGCCGGGCGACCAGACGAACCGGCTGCCGTCGGCGGCCGCCGCGACCGTACCGCCGCTGTTGACGCCGCCGGGCTCCTGACCCTGGAACCAGTTGGCGCCGCCGTCGGTGGAGAACGCCACGTGGCTGTCGTTGGGCCGGTCGGAGTCGGTGAAGCTGCCCGCCCGGACCATGTACGACGGGTTCAGCTCGGCGTAGTCGAGGCTGGTCGTCGACGTGAAGTACGGCTGCTGGAACATCATCGCCGGCACCGCGTCGAGGTTGGTGTGCCGGAAGCCGCCGATGTCGCCGAGACCCGAGATCAGGTTCGACGTCCCGGTCGGCGGGCTGATCAGGTCGAGCACGGCGGTCTCCTCCAGGCCCTTGACCATGGGCTTGATGGTGAACGGCGTGTTCGAGTCCCAGTTGGTGAGGTTCGTGGTGCCGTAGATCGTGGCGCCGGTGCCGTACATCATGCGGTCGGAGTTGAACGGGTCGATCTCCATCGACTCGTTCATCCAGCCGAGCTTCGGGGTGACCTCCGGCGGGGACGGGTTCGCGCCGAGGCTCAGCCACGGTACGGACGAGATGTCCATCGTGTAGCGGAAGCTGCGGTTCGGGTACGACGTCCAGTCCCAGATCTTCGTCCACGTGGCGCCGCTGTCCGTGCTCCGCCAGGTGATCATGTCGGGCCACCAGGAGATCTGGGTGGAGACCATGATGGTGCCCGGGTGCTGGCGGTCGATCGTCAGGCCGCTGTAGCCGAAGTACTGGTCGCTGCTCGTGTCTGGCACCGGGCTGATCTCGGTCCACACGCCCGTGGCGGTGTTGAGCCGCCATACCTCGCCGTGGCCGCCGTCGTACGGGCCGCCGGTGTCGCTCGTGGCGAGGTAGAGGTAGTGGTTGACGTGGTCGAGCACGCCCTTGTGGGCGATGTAGCCGGTGGGGGCGCCGGGCACGGCCGACCACGTGCTGCCGCCGTTCGTCGAGCGGTACACGGTGTTGTTCTTGTCCGCGACGCCGACGTAGATGGTCTGCGTGGTGTTGCCGGCGGTGCCGGTCGACGGGTCGAAGGTGACCCACACGACGCCCTGGTTGTCGCCCTGGTACGAGTCGCCGGGGACGGCCACGTAGTTGCCGGCGTTCGGGAACGCGGTCACCTTGGCCCAGGTGACGCCCGAGTCGGTGGAGCGCCACAGGCCGTTGCCGCTCGGCGCGCCGAAGTACAGGGTGCTGTTGCGGTTCGGGTCGATCGCGAGGCGCTCGCCCATGCCGCGACCGGGCATGTTGCCGCCCAGCTTGAACGGCAGCTCGGTGGCCTGCCAGGTCGTGCCCTTGTCGGACGAGCGCAGGATCGCGCCGTTGTTGGGGTCCCAGTCGTTGGTGTACATGCCGACCGCGGCGTACACCTTGTTGGTCTGCACGGGGTCGGTGGCGACGCTGGCGACGCCGTTCCACCCCCACTTGTCGTAGCCGACCCAGTCGAGCAGCGGCACCCAGCTCTGCCCCGACTCGTTCCAGCGGTAGAGGCCGCCGATGTCGGTGCGGGCGTAGATGAGGTTCGGCTCGGTCTGGTTGAAGACGATGCCCGGGACGAAGCCACCGCCGTCGATCCGGACGTTCTTCCAGGAGTACGAGTCGGAGGCGGCGGCCGACGCCGTGGTGACGGCGGAGGTGACCGCCACCGCGACCGTGGCGGCGCCCGCGATGAGCGCGGAGGCGAGCGCGACGTGTCGCCGCAGGTTCTTTCTACTTCGCATGTACGCGGTCCTTTGACGAGCGCCGTTCGAGGGGCGCGGGTGGGTGACCACATGCATGGCGGGGGCGGGCCCGGGACGAGCGTCATCGAGCCACGCGCATGCATGACTGAGTGTTCTGTGTCGGGGAGCTGCCCTTGCTCCCTTACCGGCCCCGCGCCGAGACTCACACCCGGCGTGACCGATGTCAATAGTTGCATGCCTCGACGAAGAAGTCCCAGCCCGGTTGTCCCGTTATGCACCCACGCACCCATCGAACCGGTTCGACGCCCCGTGGAAGCGGGATCACACCGACCCGCCTGCCGCTCCCATCGAAGGATCAAGGTGGCACAATGCCCGGCGGTGATGATCGCGTGATGACGGGGAGACCACATGAGTGAGCCGCCGACGGAGCCGGGCAAAGGAAACGGTGGCTCGTTCTGGACCTCGCTGTCGGGCGTCATGACCGCCGCCGCGACGCTGCTCACCGCCGTCGTCGGCGCGTGCGCGCTCGTCTACCAGATCGCGAAGGACGACCCCGCCAGCCAGAGCGCCCCGCCCGGGCAGTCGGCTGCTCAGCCGGACCAGGACACCACCCAGACGCGGGCGCCACGCACGACCGCCGCCGCGGTCGACGTCGCCACGGCCCTCTGGCACGACACCCTGTCGATCGGCAACAGCGGCGTCGACTTCGACGTCTCGCCGCCGAACACGAAGGGCGGCGGGGCCCTCGACATCTACGACGCCGGCAACGTGCTCAGCTCGCCGGGCGACAACATCGCGAAGTGGACGAAGACCGGGCAACCGACCGCCGCCGACTGCGCGGACGTGCTCGACCGCAACGCCGTGAACAACATCCGGGTCGACGTGGGCGTCCGGTTCTGCCTGCGCACCACCAAGACCGGACGCATCGTCTACATCAGGGTCCTCGGCGAGAACGACGACAGGCCCGAGGTCGAGGCGACCGTCTGGGCCGCGCCGTAGCCAGCGCCGGGACGTCAGCGGCAGGACGTCAGCGGCGGCCCAGGGTGAGCACCGGCTTGGTGGTTTCGGCGTAGAAGTCGTTGCCCTTGTCGTCGACCACGATGAAGGCCGGGAAGTCCTTCACCTCGATCTTCCAGACGGCCTCCATGCCCAGCTCGGGGTATTCGAGGACCTCGACGCTGGTGATGCAGTCCTGGGCCAGGCGGGCGGCGGGGCCGCCGATCGAGCCCAGGTAGAAGCCGCCGTGCTCGTGGCAGGCCTTCGTGACCGCCGTCGAGCGGTTGCCCTTGGCCAGCATGACCAGCGATCCACCCGCCGCCTGAAAGCTGTCCACATAGGAGTCCATGCGGCCGGCCGTCGTGGGGCCGAACGAGCCGGAGGCGTAACCGTCCGGGGTCTTCGCCGGGCCGGCGTAGTACACGGGGTGGTCGCGCAGGTAGGCGGGCATGGGGTCCCCGGCCGCCAGCCGCTCGGCGATCTTCGCGTGGGCGATGTCGCGGGCCACGACCAGCGGTCCGGACAGCGACAGGCGGGTCTTCACCGGGTAACGGGACAGCTCGGCGCGGATCTCGGCCATCGGGCGGTTGAGGTCGACCTTGACGACGTCCTCCGCCAGCTGGTCCTCGCGGACCTCCGGCAGGAAGCGGGCCGGGTCGGTCTCCAGCTTCTCCAGGAACACGCCCGACGGCGTGATCTTCCCAAGCGCCTGCCGGTCGGCGGAGCAGGACACCGCGATGGCGACCGGGCAGGAGGCGCCGTGCCGGGGCAGGCGCACCACGCGTACGTCGTGGCAGAAGTAGCGGCCGCCGAACTGGGCGCCGATGCCGAACTGCCGGGTCAGCTCCAGCACCTCGGCCTCCAGCTCGACGTCGCGGAAGCCGTGCGCCGACATCGACCCGGACGTGGGCAGCGCGTCGAGGTACTTCGCGGAGGCGTACTTGGCGGTCTTGAGCGCGAACTCCGCCGACGTGCCGCCGATGACGATGGCCAGGTGGTACGGCGGGCATGCCGACGTGCCGATGAGGCGCAGCTTCTCCTCCAGGAACTGCATCATCCGCGTGGGGTTCAGCAGCGCCTTCGTCTCCTGGTACAGGTAGCTCTTGTTGGCCGAGCCGCCGCCCTTGGCCATGAACAGGAACTTGTACTCGTCCGGGTGCCCGGCCGGGTCCTCGGCGTAGAGCTCGATCTGGGCCGGCAGGTTGGAGCCCGTGTTGCGCTCCTCCCACATGGTCAGCGGGGCGAGCTGCGAGTAGCGCAGGTTCAACTTCGTGTACGCGTCGAAGACGCCCCCGGCGATCGCCTGCTCGTCGGCGCCGTCCGTCAGCACGTGCCGCCCGCGCTTGCCCATCACGATCGCGGTGCCGGTGTCCTGGCACATCGGCAGGATGCCGCCGGCCGCGATGTTGGCGTTGCGCAGCAGGTCGGTGGCCACGAACCGGTCGTTCGGGGACGCCGCCGGGTCGTCGATGATCGACCGCAGCTGGGTGAGGTGCGCGGGGCGCAGGTAGTGCGCGATGTCGTGCATGGCCTCGGACGTCAGCGCGCGCAGCACGGTGGGCTCGACCGTGAGGAACCGCCGCCCGCCGGGGCCGTCGACCACGTCGACGCCGTCGGTGGTGAGCAGCCGGTACTCCGTGGTGTCCGGGCCGAGCGGCAGCAGGGGCGAGAAGTCGAATTCCGGCATGGGCGCAGCGTACCCACCTAGTTGATCTACTTACGGTTGCCCACCGGGGATGTGGGCTGGGCGACGCTCGGCGGCGGGCCCTGGTCCGGCGGCACGATCACCGCGTCGTCGGCGGGCACCGGCAGGTCGATGTAGCCGATCACCCGACCCTGGGCCAGAACCAGCCCGGTGTACCCGTACCCGATGATCTTCGCGTCCGTGGTGAACGAGCGCAGCACGGACCCGGCGCGGCTGAGCACGGTGACGTGCCGGTGGTCGTGCAGGATCACGAACCCCGGGGTGATCGCCACGTCCGGGGTGTTGGCGACCTTCACGGTGGTGACCACCGCGTTGCCCGCCGACAGGTCGATGAGGTCGACCGCGTTCTGGTCGGCGTTGAGCACGACGGCCAGCTCGCCGTCCGTGTCGAGCACCTTCTGGCCGAGCGCGCCGACCCAGACGGTGCGGTTGGTCGCGTACGCCAGGGTGTTCAGTTCGGGCCGGTTGTCCCCGCCCGTGCCGTTGAGCAGCACATGCCCGCCGAGCGGGTCGCGGCGCTGCTCACAGCCGGGCCGGCTGGCGGTGTTCAGGTCGAGTCCCTCGTCGCGCCACACCTCGCGCCCGGTGTCGGCGTCGACGACCCATACCCGGTAACGGCACGAGTCGTCGACCGGCTCCGCCTGCGCATACACGACGCGGGAGGCGGCCACCACCATGCGGGTGTCCTTGTCCGGAGGCGTCACGTCGCGCAGGTTGACCCCGCCGATCAGGTCGACGAGGTGCATGGTGCCGCCGGTCGGCACGCCCAGCACGCCCGGCGCCGGGCCGGGCGCCCCCTTGCGGGCGTCGTCGAACCAGTCGGACACCGGCCGCAGGCCCGTGCTGGTCGGGTTGGGGCCGGACGGGCGCGGCTTGCCGCCGGGGATGGTGACCGCCCAGAGCTGGCGCCCGTCGTGGTTGCGGCCGCGCACCACGCACTGCACGTCGTCGGCGCAGGTCAGATCGACAATCTTGTCCGTGTACGCCCACACCGCGTTCGCGGAGTCGTCCGACCACAGGGGCGTGGCCGAGTACGGCCCGTAGACGTTGAAGCCCTTGTTGCTGCCGGGCCGGCCGGCCACCACGATGTCGCCGGCGGGCCGCGCCCACGACGCCTCGACGATCCAGAGCTGGCGCCCGTCGTTCAGGGCGCGGGCCTCGACATGGCCACGGGTGGTGACGATGACGGCGCTGCCGAACACCGACCGGGCGTACGGGTCGCCGTCGGAGATGACGCCGGCGATGTCGGCCGGGTCGCCGGTGCGCTGCACCCAGGTCGTCGGCGGGTCGGCGATGGGCCGGTTCTCCTTGAGGCCCTGCTGGAAGTTGGCCCACCACAGGGGGAAGGGGTTCCAGTCGGGGCGGATGGCGAAGACGATGACGGCACTGAGAATGAGCACCATGAGGAAGGACACCCTGGCGCCGACGCGGGCCGCCCTCCCCCTCGCCACGCGCCCACGCTAGCGGGCGCGCGCACCACCCGGCCGTCAGGCGTTATTTGCCCGTGTCGATCCCTTTAGCGGCGCTTTGGGCGGCAGCGTGTACCAGTGGCAGCGTCCGGTACGGAATCTGCTCGGCGAGCGCGATGATCGTCGCGGCCCGCCGGATCCCCTCGTACCCGACGACCATGTCGAGGACCCGCTGCAGGTCGGCGTTGGACCGGGCGACGATGCGGCACAGCAGGTCACCCGTGCCGGTGATGGTGTGCGCCTCCAGCACCTCCGGCACGGCGGCCAGGTGCGTGGCCACCGGGTCATGCCCGTACCGCTGGCTTATCTCCAGGGTGACGAACGCGGTGACGCCGAAGCCCAACGCGGCCGGCTCCACGTCCGGCCCGAAGCCCTTGATGACGCCGCGCTCGACGAGCTTGTCGAGGCGGGCCTGCACGGTGCCGCGCGCCACCCGCAGCCGGCGGGAGGCCTCCAGCACGCCGATGCGCGGCTCCTCGGCGAACAGCGCGATGAGCCGCGCATCGAGTAGATCGACACTCACGCCGGCACCTCCGCCGCACTCCATCGCCGGCGTGAGCCAACCCTGCGCTGATGGTCCGCTCGCTGACGCTCCCTCACGCGAGCATTCTTACGCCTCGGCTCCAACCCGCTGGACCGCGAACATCCAATGGAACTTCTCCAGCTCGGCGAGGACGCCGATGAGGGTGTCCTGGCTGACCGGGTCGAGCTCGTCCAGCTTGCCGATCCGCTGCCGGACGTGGTTGCAGGTCTCCTCAAGGGCCATGGTCATCAGCTCGACGCACTCGTTCACGGTGATCTGGCCGGCCGGGAACTCCGCCAGCGGCGTGCTCTTGCCGACCGTCGCGGGGCGGCCGTCCACGGCGTACCCGATGGCGACGGCGCGCTCCGCCACCTCGTCGGCGGCCGCGCGAATGCCGTCCACCACCTCGTCAAGCTGCTCGTGCAGCGGCTTGAACGTGGGCCCGGCCAGGTTCCAGTGCGCCTGCTTGCCGCGCAGGTGCAGATCGGTCAGCTCGACCAGGGTCTCCTGCAACATCGTGCCGACGGCGTTGACGTCGACCTTGACCAGGCCGGTCAGCTCGTTCTTGGTGCCGGCGCCTGTCTTCCGCGTGGGCATGACGCTCCTCCTTGCTGTTGCTCTTCAGACCAGCGTGCCCGTCACGGCCGGCCAGAAACCGCAAACGCGCAACTCTGCGCATATTGTCCGGCGATCTGGCCTCAGATGTGCTCATTCTGTGCAGGATGACCAGTCCGGAGCCGGCCTGTTGTCCACGATGCGGCCGGGTGACCATGCTCAGGGCATGACTCAGGTCACAGACGTCGCCCGCCCCCGACCCGCAGCCGCGCACCGGCCGGACCCGTTCCCGGTCGCCGGCATCGACCACCTGCGCTTCACGGTGGGCAACGCAGCCCAGGCCGCGCACTACTACAGCACCGCGTTCGGCATGACCTGCGTCGCCTACCGGGGCCCGGAGACGGGTTCCCAGGAGACCTGCGAATACGTACTCACAGCCGGTGCGGCGCGGTTCGTGCTCACCGGCGCCGTGCGTGCTGGTTCGGCGGCCGCGCGCCGGCACGCACGGCATGGCGACGGGGTCAGCGACATCGCCCTGGACGTCCCTGACGTCGACACCGCGTACGCGTACGCCCTGCGGGCCGGAGCGACCGGCCTGCAGGCGCCACACGACCTGGCCGACGAGCACGGCACGGTCCGCGTCGCGGCGCTGGCCACCTACGGGGACACCCGGCACACGCTGATCGACCGGTCGGGCTACCGGGGACCGTTCCTGCCCGGGTTCGTGACCCGGGCCCCGATCGTGGATCGCGGCCCCGCCATCGCCGCCGGCCTGCAGCCCAAGCGCTTCTTCCAGGCCGTCGACCACGTGGTCGGCAACGTCGAACTGGGCCACATGGACGAGTGGGTGGAGTTCTACCGCCGCGTCATGGGCTTCACGAACATGGCCGAGTTCGTCGGCGACGACATCGCCACCGAGTACTCGGCGCTGATGTCGAAGGTCGTGGCGAACGGCACCCGGAAGGTGAAGTTCCCGCTCAACGAGCCGGCCACCGGGCCGCGCCGGTCGCAGATCGACGAGTTCCTGGAGTTCTACGGCGGCCCGGGCGTGCAGCACGTCGCCCTCGCGACCAACGACATCATCGCCACCGTGGACGCCATGCGGGCCGCGGGCGTGTCGTTCCTGTCCACGCCCGCCTCGTACTACGACGACCCCGAGCTGCGCGCGCGCATCGGCACGGTGCGGGCGCCGATCGAGGAGCTGCGGTCGCGGCACATCCTCGTCGACCGCGACGAGGACGGGTACCTGCTGCAGATCTTCACCAAGCCGCAGCAGGACCGGCCGACGTTCTTCTTCGAGCTGATCGAGCGGCACGGCTCGCTCGGATTCGGTAAGGGCAACTTCAAGGCGCTGTTCGAGGCCATCGAGCGCGAACAGGAGCGCCGCGGCAACCTCTGACGCGGCGTCCCTGACCGGGTGCGGCCACGGTCGGACAAAACGTACCGGCGGTGCCCGCACGACCACTTCGCGGGCACGGTGGTGGTGGAGTTACCGCCGGGATGACGACCTTGGTTAGGGTTGCCGGGTGACCAACGTTTCGCCGGGGTGGTACAAGGATCCGGCCGACCCGACGACCCAGCGCTACTGGGACGGCGAGGGCTGGCTGGGTGACCCGCTGCCCGCCGACGCGACGCCCCCGCCCGGCCCGCCGCCCGTGCCGGCGCCCCCGCCGCCCCCCGAGCCGGCCACACCGGCCGCCGACCCGACCTCGGCGGCGCCGACCACGCGGGGCAACGTGTCTGCGCCCGCCCCGCCGGGCAGCCCGTCCGCACCAGCGTCGCGGGGTGCCCCGCCCGCGCCCGCCCGCCCGCCACCCGGCACCCCGCCGCCCGCGGGCACCGCCGGCGAGTCGCCGTGGGGCGCCCGACGCGGCACGGCCGTCCTCACGCCGCCGCCCGGCTGGCCGGAGGGGTACCCGTTCCCCTTTCCCCGGTCGCTGCGGATGCCGCCGCCGCGCATGCACGGGCTGCCGCTGGCCAGCCCCGGCGCGCGCCTGGTCGCCCGGCTCATCGACATCGCGGCCGTGCTCGGCCTCAACGTGATCGCGAACGGGTACTTCGTCTACCTCTACATCGCCGAGATCTGGCCGCCCCTGTCGGCCGCGATGCGGGCCAGCCTGGCCGGGCAGGTCGTCGACACGTCGACCCTTCAGTCGTCCCGGGCGAGCACGCTGCAGTTCATCATCATCCTGGTGGGCATCGCCGTGTGGTTCGCGTACGAGGTGCCGACCGTGGCGGCCACCGGGCAGACATTCGGCAAGCGGGTCATGCGGTTGCGCGTCATGCGGATGGAGAGCGCCCAGCCGATGGGCTTCTACCGCTCCTGGCGGCGCTGGTCGGTGATGGCGCTGCCCACGCTCCTGTGGGTGTGCTGCGTCGGGTTCTTCATCCAGTTCTTCGACAATCTCTTCGTGGCGATCGACCGGCCGTTGCGGCAGGCCATCCACGACAAGGGCGCGCTCACCGTCGTCGTGAGCGACCGCACCGCCAAACCCGCCGAGGGAGGACAGGCATGAGCCGACTCACGCGTACCGACCTGAGCGCGCTACCCGCGTACGTGCCGGGGGCCATCGTGCCCGGCGCGATCAAGCTGGCCTCCAACGAGGTGCCGTACGGTCCGCTGCCCGGCGTCGTCGAGGCGGTCGCGGAGGCGATCGCCGGCAGCCACCGGTACCCCGACATGGGTGTTGTGGCACTGCGCGAGGCGATCGCCGCGCGCCTGGGCGTCGACGCCGACCGGGTCGCCACCGGGTGCGGGTCGGTCGCCCTGACCGAGCACCTGGTGAAGGCCACCTGCCAGGAAGGCGACGAGGTCATGTTCGCGTGGCGCTCGTTCGAGGCGTACCCGATCATCACGGCGGGCGCCGGGGCGCGCGCCGTGCCGGTGCCCAACGACGCCGGTCACGGGCACGACCTGGACGCGATGGCGGCCGCCGTGTCCGCCCGTACCCGATTGATCTTCGTGTGCAATCCCAACAACCCGACCGGCACCGCGCTGACGCGCGAGCAGCTGGACGGCTTCCTCGACAAGGTCGGGCCGGACGTGCTCGTCGTGCTCGACGAGGCGTACCGGGAGTTCGTGGACGACCCGGCGGTGCCGGACGGGGTGACCACCTACGGCGACCGGCCCAACATCGCGGTCCTGCGGACGTTCTCCAAGGCGTGGGGGCTGGCCGGGCTGCGGTTGGGCTACCTGGTCGCGGCGCCGGAGGTGGCGGCGGCCGTCCGCAAGGTCACCACGCCCTTCTCCTCGTCGGGTGTCGCGCAGGCCGCGGGCCTGGCCGCCCTGGCCGCCGACGACGAGATGCGCCGCCGTGTGGCGCTGGTCGTCGCCGAGCGGGCCCGCGTCGCCGAGGCGCTCGGCAAGCTGCTGCCGGACGGCGTCGCCGTGCCGCCGAGCCAGGCGAACTTCGTGTGGCTGCCGCTCGGCGAGCAGACGGCCGCGTTCGCGCGGGCGTGCGCGGAGGCCGGCGTGATCGTGCGCGCCTTCCACCCGGAGGGCGTCCGGGTCACGATCGGCACCCCGGAGGAGAACGACACGTTCCTCGCCGCGGCCCGCTCGGCGCTGGCTTAGGACCTGACCGTGAACGGAGCCGGCAGATCCAGCTCCGCGAAGGTGAGGCGCCACTCGTACCGGCCGGGCTGGAGCGGCAACGGGCCGACGTTCAGGACCCAGGCGGCGTCAAGCATGCTGCCTGGGGCGATGCCTGCGGGACGACCCACTTCTATCCTGCCGCCGCCCTTGACCGGGACCTTCTCGCCGTCCGTCGTAGCGACGAGCACCGGCTGGCCGTCCTCCGAATAGAGCTGGACCGTCAACGGCAGCGGGATATTCGCCCGGTCCCACGGGACCTTCAAGAGGATCGCGACGGCCTGCGGACTCGTCGGCGTGCCGGTGATCGACCAGCCAGCTCCGAGCATGTGAACCTTGCCCGACGGGTCGGCCACGGCGGCATCACACAGGATGACCTGGGCCGATACGGGAGATGCCATCAGTGCTGTGCTCGGGTGCCGGCGACCCGGCTGTCCGAGAGGCTTTCCTGAACCCGAGGCGCCAGCCCTACGAGAGGCCGCACAAAGTACTGCGTATGCCCATTGTTGATCGCGGGGGGGATCGTCACCCGCTTCTCGCCGCGCTCGAACGCTTCCTGGACCTTGATCAGCGGCTCGTCGTCCTCGAAGAAGTCGTCACCGTCCACGCCATTCATTCTGACCTCACCTGCTCGCCATGGCTACTGATCAACGAAGTACGCGCTGCCGAGGTTGTAACTGTCGCCCAAGGGATCGGCGCGGGGATAGAGAACGATGAGGACCGGTCGGCCCCGGACCGCGGTCTTGACGATGGCGCGCAGTCCACGGTCGGGGTCCTCGTCCCAGACGTACGCAAGACCAGCTACGCATACCACCGCGTGCCGAACTTCGTGTTCACCGATGTGATGACGTTGAACGATCTTGTGGACCGTACGTTCGCTGATGAAGAGCCGCGCGACCCATAGTTCCTTCATGTCCACCGTCACGATCGGCAACGAGACGTGCGGCGCCAAGCCTAGTGAAGGCCGGCGATGGACGTGGCGTTCAGCGCAAGCTGTGGATAACGGGGTGGCCTACGGCGTCGGGCAGTAGCCGAAGCGCGGTTCCCACTGCGGTACCGCGTTCGGGGGGTAGAACTGGGCGAGCACGACGGGGCGCAGGCTCCAGTAGTACTCGTTGTCGCCGCCCGTGGCGGGCTTGCCCGTGACGCGCTCGACGGCCAGGAAGGCGCCGTCGTCGGTGGCGTAAGCCCGGCCGACGGACCATTCCTTGTCGTACTTGCCGGTGGCGCAGCCGACCCCGGTGCGCGCGCCCGTGGCCGGGTCGAGGCGGACGACCGCCCGGCCGTCCGTGACCGTGTAGACGCCGGCCGCGTTGGCGGCGACGAGGGTGCCGGCGCCGGGGACCGACCAGCGCGGCTCGCCGGTGTCGAGGGACGCGGCCGTGATCACGCCGGCCGCCGAGGTGACGATCAGGTCGCCGGCCCGCTGCGCGCCCGGCGCGTCGGCCTTGGTCACGGCCGTGGCCAGGCCGACGGCGACGGTGCGCAGGGTGCCGTCGGGTCGCGGCGCACGGACGTCCGGACCGGCGACGACGAGGGCGCACTCCGTCCGGCCGAGGACGCACGCGGCGGGCGCCGGGGCGGCCGGGGCCGCCCAGGTGCTGACGACCTGGCCGGTGCGCGGGTCGAGGAACCGCAGCTCGCGGTCGGTGCCGCAGGGCGGGACGGCGAGCAGGCCGGCGCTCGACCAGACCTCCGGCCGGCAGCCGGCGGCGACGTCCGTGGCGTACAGCCGGCCGCCGGTGCGGGCGTCGTAGGCGTGGATCGCCCCCGGGGCGCTCACCACGACCGCCGCCCGACCGTCACCCGCCGTGGCGACGAGCAGGGCTGGCGGGTCGTAGACCGTGTCGGCGCCGGTGCGGCGGCCGTCGTAGGCGTCCCGGCCGACCGGGGCGTCGCCGCGCCAGACGACAGTGCCCTTGTGCAGGTCGATGGCGATCAGCTTGCCGTCCGACCATTGACTGATGATCAACGCGGTCGGATCGTCGCCGGCCTGTGCCACGCCGACGACCTGGGCGGGCCAGCGGCGCAGCGCCCAGTACGGCACGGTCTCCTGGCGCTCGCCGACCGGGCCCTCCGCCCACACGCGGCGCTTCTCGGCGTGCACCCGCAGGCCGTCGACGACGAGGGGCATGACCCGGTGGGAGCCGAAGGGCCGGTGGTCGGGCTTCGGTGACGCGGCCGGGAAGTCCGTGGTGGGGGCGGTGAGCAGGTCACGCGGCGCGAGGACCCGGTACCCGAGCAGAGCGAGGGCCCCGAGGACCGCGACGACCACGGCCGCGGCCACCCAGCGGCCGACCGGTCTGCTGATCACCCCACCCACGCAAGGCACTGTAACCGGCCGAAACACCCCGAGGCCGGCAGGCGTGACCGGGACTACACCGGCGCGTCACCGGTCAGGCGGCGGAGGAGGCCATGGGATCGGCGCACGCGGCCGCGAGCGCGTCAAGGTCGCGGCGCAGGGCGCCCTCGACCGTACGGGCGGCGAGGCCGCCCAGGAAAAGCGCCACCATCCGGCTGGCCCGCGAGGAGGGGTGCCCCTCGAAGACCGCGCCGACCGTGGTGCCGCCGTGGCCCCGGCCGACGTCGATCGAGCGGAACGTGTAGGTCAGCTCATAGTCGACGCCCGCACCCGGCGAGGTGATCACGCACCGCTCGCGGGGCACGACCTCGGCGACGACCAGCTCCTCCGTCACGGTGGCGTCCCCGGCCAGCTTGCGGGTCTCGCGCCATCGGACGCCCGCCCCGAACGGGCCTGGCGTGAGGACCTCCACGGCATCCACTGTGGAGAGCCAGCCCGGCCGGCCGGGCAGGTCAGTGAAGATCGCCCACGCCACATCAACCGGCGCGGCTATGGTGCGGCTGACCGTGATCGTCGACACCGGCGCCCTCCCCCGCTACGTCTCGTACGAATCACGGTAGCGGAGCGTTGCCCAGGGAACACGCGATATCGGTCACGATGGGACAACGGGGTGAATCAGGCTGAGCCGCCCAAGGTCGCGGACCGGGTCGTCGACGATGGTCGAACTGAACCCGATCCACAGGGGACGTTCGTCGTGGCGGCGCGGGCGCACTGCCTCGATGAGCGGCACCGGATCCGTGTTGCCGAGCACCTGGGCCACGTCGACCACCTCACCGCCGTCGGCCGCGATCAAGGCCCCGACGAGGACGTTCAGGAAGCCGTGGTGGGTGAGCCCCGTGTCCGGGTCGCCGTGCCGGATCGCGTGGTGCAGCCCCGAGGTCAGCTTGAACGGCAGGTCGCGCTCGTGGCAGGCGCAGATGACGGCCGCGAGTTCCACGGGGGTCGGGAACAGTTCGGCGGCGAGCCCGCCGGTGCGGAACTTCGCGGCCACGAGGACGCCGGCCGCCCGCGCCTCGGCGACCACGTCGAGCGCGTTGCTGAGCCCCCAGGTCAGCGGGATCTCGGCGTACACCGGCAGGGTGGGCCAGGCGCGGGCCAGCTCCAGCAGGGCGGTCAGGCCGGGGATGGGGTCCTCGCCGCGCTTGGCGACCGGTACCTCGATCTGGGCCAGGTCGGCGCCGTCGAGGCCGGCGGGCACGCCGCGCGCCCACTTGGCCAGTCGCGCCCGCACCACGGGCAACTCCCCCACCAGGCCGATCGCGAGCGGGTCGGCCGGGTCGGGCACGCCGCGCAGGTCGTCGAGGTCGGCGGCGGGCACGAGCAGGGTGCCGACGAGGTCGCCGTACCAGGCCGCCCGATGGGCCCGGTGTTCGTCGACAGCCTGGCGCGGCAGCGCGCCGCCGGGCGGCAGGACGGAGGCGTCATCGACCATCCGCCGGAACAGCCGCGGCACGCTCATTGACACGAGTAGAGAACCTAACGGAGGCTACGACTAACGGACAATACCGACCGATTATCGGACGCAAACGGCCGGTGAGCAGGACAGAACGGAGGGTAGCGATGCCGTACTACCGTCGCGTCGGAGACGTGCCCCCGAAGCGCCACACCCAGTTCCGCCAACCCGACGGCACGCTCTACGCCGAGGAGCTCATGGGCGCCGAGGGCTTCTCGTCGGACTCTTCGCTGCTCTACCACCGGTACGCGCCGACGGCGATCGTCGACGCCCGCGCGATCGACCCGCCGGCGCCGACCGGCCGGACCCCGAACCACCCGCTCAAGCCGCGCCACCTGCGTACCCACGCATTGAAGACGGTGACCGGCGCGGACGCCGTGCGCTCCCGGCAGCCGTTGCTCGTTAACGACGACTGCCGCATCTCGTACGCGGTCGTCGACGCCCCGTCGCCCCTGTACCGCAACGCCACCGGCGACGAGTGCCTGTATGTGGAGGCGGGACGGGCGCGCGTGGAGACCGCGTTCGGGGCGCTCGACATCGCGGAGGGTGACTACGTCATCATTCCCACCTCGACCATCCACCGGATCGTGCCCTCCGAAACTCTCCGGCTGCTCATCGTCGAGGCGTCCGGCCACATCGGACCGCCGCCGCGCTACCTGTCCGCGCGCGGGCAGCTGCTGGAGCACGCGCCCTACTGCGAGCGGGACCTGCGCGCGCCCACCGGACCGTTGCTGGTCGAGGGCGAGGAGGTGGAGGTGCTCGTGCGGCACCGGCGCGGCTGGACGGCGTTCACCTACGCCCACCACCCGTTCGACGTGGTCGGCTGGGACGGCTGCCTCTACCCCTGGGCGCTGTCCATCCACGACTTCGAGCCGATCACCGGGCGGGTGCACCAGCCGCCGCCCGTACACCAGACGTTCGCCGGGCCGAACTTCGTCATCTGCTCGTTCGTGCCCCGCAAGGTCGACTATCACCCGCTGGCGATCCCGGTGCCGTACAACCACCACAACGTCGACTCCGACGAGGTGCTGTTCTACACGGGCGGCAACTACGAGGCCCGGCGCGGCTCCGGCATCGAGCAGGGGTCGGTCTCGGTGCACCCGTCCGGCTTCACGCACGGCCCTCAGCCGGGCGCGGTGGAGCGGGCCATCGGCGTGGAGTACTTCGACGAGCTGGCCGTGATGGTCGACACATTCCGACCGCTCGATCTCGCTGACGCGGCCGCGGACTGCGAGGACCCGGAGTACGCGTGGACCTGGTCGCGCAACAACCGGCCGGGAAGGGGCGTCGACCCGGCCACCGGATGAGGCACTATGAGCGGGTGGATAACCCGCTCGAGCAGCTCAGCACGGCCGAGCTGCGGGCGCGGCGCAGCCTCAAGTGGCGGGCCTACGACCGCGACGTGCTGCCCGCCTGGGTGGCGGAGATGGACGTGCCGCTCGCGCCCGCCATCGCCGCCGCGCTGACGGCGGCGGTCGCCCGCGGCGACACCGGCTACGCCCACATGGGACGGCTCGCGGAGGCCTTCTGCGGCTTCGCCCAGCGCCGCCACGGCGGCTGGCTGCCCGACCCCGGCCGCATGCGGCTCGTCCCGGACGTCAACACCGCCATCGGCGCCGTCCTGCCGCTGGTCACCGGCCCGGGCAACAGCGTCGTCATCAACACCCCCGCGTACCCGCCGTTCGCCCGTACCATCACGGCCGTGGGCCGCCGCGTGGTCGCGTCCCCGCTGCGCCGCGACGGGAACACCGGGCGGTACTCGCTGGACCTCGACCGGCTCGCCCACGACCTGGGCCGGCGTGACGTCTCGGCGTACCTGATGTGCCATCCGCACAACCCGACCGGCCTCGTTGCCACCCGCGCCGAACTGGTGGCCATCGCCGACCTGGCCGAGGCGCACGACGTGCAGGTGCTCGTCGACGAGATCCACGCGCCGCTGTCCTACCCGGGCGTGCCGTTCACGCCGTTCGCGTCCCTCCCGCATGCCGCCGCCGACGCGGCGGTCACGTTCGTGTCGCCGTCCAAGGCGTGGCACCTGCCCGGGCTCAAGGCCGCGCTCGCCGTGGCGCCCGGCGACGACGGCTGGGCCACGCTGCGCGCCATGCCGTCCGGCCACGGGGCCGGCCTGCTCGGGGTGATCGCGGGCGAGGCCGCGTACACCGACGCCGACGACTGGCTCGACGCGCTCCTGGCGGGTCTCGACAGCAACCGCCGCCTGCTCGCCACGCTGCTCACCGAGCGGCTACCGGGCGCCGGCTACCACCCGCCGGACGCGACGTACCTGGCCTGGCTCGACCTGCGCGCGCTCGGGCTCGGCGACGACCCGGCCGGCGCGCTGCTGGCGCGGGGTCGGGTGGCGCTCGCGGCCGGCCCGTCCTTCGGCCCGGAAGGGCTCGGCTTCGCCCGGCTCAACTTCGCCACCTCGGCCGCCCGGCTCGCCGAGGCCGTGACCAGGATGGCCGCCGCCGTCGACTGAATCGACGCGAATCGCCCACGGCGCTTCGGTCGCGGCGGAAACAACCCTTCCGTAGGCTGGCGCAGATGCCCGTGGGCCTGCCTGCCGGAGGGAGCAGAGCCGGATGAAGCTGTCCATCCTGATGCCCGTCTACAACGAGGCCGCGACCATCGAACTCGCCGTGAAGCGCGTGCTCGATGTCGCGTACCCGTGCGATCTTGAATTTGTGATCGTGAATGACGGCAGCAGCGACGACACCGCGGAGCTGCTCGCCCGCGTGGCCGACGACCCCCGCGTCACCGTGGTCAACCACGAGACCAACCGGGGCAAGGGCGCCGCCATCCGCACCGCTCTCGACACCGCCACAGGCGACTACCTGGTCATCTGCGACGCCGACCTGGAGTACGCCCCGGAGGAGATCCCCGAACTGGTCGCGCCCGTCCTCGCCGGGGAGGCGGCGGTCGTCTACGGCACGCGCACCTTCGGCAGCCACTCGTCGTTCTCGTTCTGGTACGTCATGGGCAACCGGGCCGTGACGCTGTTCGCGAACGTGCTCTACAACTGCTACATCTCCGATCTGGAGACGTGCTTCAAGCTCATGCCGGTCGCGCTGTACCGGCGCCTCGGCATCCGCTCGGCCGGCTTCGGCATGGAGGCCGAGGTGACGTCCAAGCTGCTCAAGCTGGGCATGCGCCCGTTCGAGGTGCCGGTCTCCTACCACGCCCGCGGGCGCGAGGAAGGCAAGAAGATCACGTGGCGCGACGGCGTCGCCGCCCTGTGGATCATCGCCCGGATCCGGTTCGGCTGGCGCGCGCGCCAGGCCGCCGAACCGGTCAGTGCGTGATGACCTTCGTGGTCCTGACCCGGCACACGACGCGCACGTTGTCCGGGCTGCTCTCGGTGAACGACCGGCCGTCGTAGCGCTGCGACAGCTCCTCGATCAGCTCCGGGCCGCCCTCGGTGGTCATGCTCACCGTGCCGCGCACCTCGACATACCGGTACGCGTTGGCGGGATCGAAGAAGCACAGGCTCACCCGAGGGTCGCGCTGCATGTTGAGCGTCTTGCGGCGACCCAGAATGGTCGAGAAGAGGATCTCGTCCCCGTCGCGCTTGGCCCAGATCACGCTCGACTGTGGACCGCCGTCGGGGTTGATGGTGCTCAAGGTGACGAACACGTTCGCGTCGATGAGCCGCGTAGCCAGCTCCGGCAGAGTCACACCCACGGGTGATCATCCTGCCACACGCACCACGCCCGCCTCCACTGCGCGCGTACCCCTTGCCACTCATACCGCCCAAGCGCGCACGCGGGCGGCGAGGGGCGCGCGCGAGGCCGCCAAAGTGCGCACTTTGGCGGAGGTCGCGGCCGTTCACACAGCCAAAGGACGCACCTTGGCGGCCGTGCGCGCTAGGTGCGGTGGATGAGGGCGATCGCGATCGCGGCCAGGCCCTCGCCGCGGCCCGTGAGGCCGAGACCGTCCGTCGTGGTGCCGGAGACCGTTACCGGGGCGCCGGCCGCCGCGGACAGGACCGCCTGGGCCTCGGCGCGACGCTGGCCGATCTTGGGGGCGACGCCGATGACCTGGATGGAGACGTTGCCGACCGCGAACCCGGCCGTCTTCACGCGGCGGACCGTCTCCTCCAGGAGCGCGGCGCCCGACGAGCCAGCCCATTCAGGTCGGTCGGTGCCGAAGTTGGAGCCCAGATCGCCCAGGGACGCCGCCGACAGCAGCGCGTCGCACGCGGCGTGGGCGGCGACGTCGCCGTCGGAGTGGCCGGCGAGTCCGTCCGCGCCCTCCCAGAGCAGGCCGGCGACCCAGCACGGTCGGCCAGCCTGGAACGCGTGCACATCGGTACCGACCCCGACCACCGGAACGATCACGCCTTCACCCTACGCGCTCCCGGGTTATGGCTGCGTTGGGTCGCGAAGCGGGCCTGCGCCCCACAACCTCGACGCGGCTATCAGTCGCGTAGCAGGAGTTCCGCGATCGCGAGGTCGAAGGGGCGAGTGATCTTGAGGGCCGCCTCGTCGCCGGGGACGCAGAGGACCGGAACGCCGATCTGCTCGGCGAGGCCCGCGTCGTCGGTGAGCGGGTCGACGGCGGCCGCGTGGGCGGCGGTGAGCACCTCGCGTCGGAATCCCTGCGGCGTCTGCACGGCGCGGAGCACGGACCGGTCGACCGTGCCCAGGGCGATCTCGTCGGGTCCCACCGTGCGGATGGTGTCGACGACCGGCAGGGCCGGCACGACGGCGTCGTGGCCGGCCCGGACGGCGGCGGCGACCCGCTCGACCAGCTCGGGCGGCACCAGCGCCCGGGCCGCGTCGTGGACCAACACGATCGGGAACGTCGGCGGGACGGCGGCGAGCGCGGCGGCGACGGAAGCCTGCCGGGTGTCGCCGCCCGCGACGACGATGAGATCAACGGGGATATCGATCATGTCCCGCACACCGTCGACGTCGCCGGGCGGGGCCGCGACCACGAGGCAACCGACGCTGGGGGCGGCGGCGAGCCGCCGGGCGGCGTGGACCAGAAGGGGAACGCCCGCCAGCGTTCGCAGGGCCTTCGGCGCGCCCGGGCCGAGTCGGGTGCCGAGGCCGGCGGCCGGAACCAGGACCGCGACGTCACCGCGCGAGGGGGCATGCGCGGTCACGTCGCGGTCCTGTGTTGATCGGTTGTTATGGGGGCGCGGATCAGGCCTCGGTGAGCACCTTGTCGAGGAGGACCTCGGCCGCGTCCTTGGTGCTCTTCTCGGCGAGGGCGACCTCGCCGACGAGGATGTCCCTCGCCTTGGCGAGCATGCGCTTCTCACCAGCCGACAGGCCCCGCTCCCGCTCACGACGCCAGAGGTCACGAACGACCTCCGCGACCTTGAGAGGGTTGCCGGAGGCCAGCTTCTCAAGGTTCGCCTTGTAGCGCCGAGACCAGTTCGTAGGCTCCTCGGTGTGCGGGGCGCGGAGCACATCGAAGACCTTGCCCAGGCCTTCCTCGCCCACCACTTCGCGAACGCCAACTATCTCGGCATTTTCAGCGGGCACCCGAACCGTCAAGTCACCCTGGGCGACGCGAAGCACAAGGTACTGCTTCTCTTCGCCCTTAATGACCCGAGTCTCGATTGCCTCGATGAGTGCGGCCCCGTGGTGGGGGTAGACAACGGTTTCGCCGACACTGAAAACCATAGGTTCGAAACCCCTTTCGCTGTGTCTAGGGTAACACGGGGCGCAACCATCGGCCCACCCCAGTCTTTGGCGTCGTCGCAGCTCAGAACCGTTGTGAGGGTTGACGCTCCAGCTTGACACCGCTACGGAGAGGTGTGATCCGTGGTCGATCAAGAACGGTCTGTAAGGACTAGCCTGACTTATCAGGCAACTGTCCCTAAAAACCCACCGATCGGGTAGCCGACCCGGTTAGACATCTTCACGTCACGGGTACTTAGGTATGGCGTTCATTACACCTCTTGAGCGACAGTAGAGGTCAGGGGTTGGTGCAGGGAGGCAGCCATGGGCGTTCTTCGTCCAGATAACGGCGGCGCGCCACCGCCCGACGACGGCACGCCGCACGGTGTGCCCGATCTGCCGCCCGAGTGGGGCACGATCGTCATCCCGGACAACGCCGCCGAACTCGACCGGGAAGCCGCCCAGGTGCGCCGGGAGCTACGGCGCGGCAAGGGTGGCCGCTGGGCCAGGCTCGTCCGGACGCCCAGCGACGGCGCAAACGGCCTGGGCGTACCGCTGATCATCATGAGCGTCGCCGTGATCACGACCTTGATCAGCCTCTTTGTCGTCACCTGGGACCGGCGCCCCGCGCAGGACACCGGCGCGCTGGTGGGCACGAGCACCGCGGGCACGCCCCTGCCCGACCTGACCTTCACGAACGCGGCCGGCGCGACCGTGACGCTGCGACCGCTGCTGCCGGCCGTGGTGCTGCTGGTCGATGCGTGCCCGTGCGCGTCGCTCATCACGGACGCGGCGACGGCCGCTCCCGCTGGCATCAACGTGGTCGCCGTCGGCACCCAGCTGCCCCAGATCACCGGCGGCCGGCCGAACACCCACGCGCTCGTCGACCCGCAGGGGGTGCTGCGCGGCCGCTACGCCGCCGGCACCCAGCACTCCGGCAGCCCGGCCGCCACCGCGCTGTTCATCGACCGCACCGGCACGCTGCTCGCCACCGTGCCCAACGCCACCGCCATCGCCGACCTGCGGGCGCCGCTGGCGAGCCTCGCCGCCGCGAAGACCACGAACTAGGCGATCAGCGCGCTGTAGAGCGTCAGGCCAGGGCCGAACGCCAGCATCATGATCGGCGCCGGGCCGCGGTCGCGCAGCCTGTCCGCGATCATGAGTACGGTCGGCGACGAGCAGTTCCCATGATCGGCCAGCACACCGCGCGAGGCGGCCAGATCGTCCTCCGAGAGCCCCAGCTCCTCGCCCACCACATCGAGGATGCGCGGCCCGCCGGGGTGGACCGCCCAGCCGCCCACGTCGCCCACCGACAGCCCGTGCCCGGCCAGCACGCCTGCCACGAGGGGCCGCACGTGCGCCCGCAGCGCGTCCGGCACCTGCGGCGACAGTCCCATCCGGAACCCCAGGTCGGTGACCTGCCAGGTCATGTAGTCGGCCGTCGTGGTGTCCGTCACCGAGGCCACCTCGCGTACCCCGTACGTCCCCTCGGTGGGCAGCACCACCGCGGCGGCCGCCGCGTCCGAGAAGAGGGCGTGTGCCACCACCTGCTGCGGATCAACGGCCGCGGGTTGGACGTGCAGGCTGGGTAACTCGACGCAGAGCAGCACGGCCGGCCGGCGGCGCACCGAGACGAAGTCGCTGACGGCGCCGAGGCCGGGCAGGGCCGCGTAGCAGCCCATGTGCCCGACGAACAGCCGCTGCGCGGTCGCCGGCAGCCCCAGGTCGCGGGCGAGCAGGATGTCCAGGCCGGGCGTCACGTACCCGGTGCAGGAGCAGACCGCGAGCAGCCCGATGTCGCTGGCGGCCAACCCCGCCTCCGCCAGGGCCGCGCTCACGGCCTCCTTGCCCAGCGGCAGGGCCTCGGCCAGGTAGCGCTCCATGCGCCGCGAGGTCGGCCACTGCGAGACGTCCTCGACCAGGGGGTTCGCCACGCCGTGACGGGTGACCACGCCGGAGTTCTCGAACACCCGCTTGGCCAGGCCCCGCGCCACCCCCGCGTAGTGACCCGCGAAGAACCCGTCGAAGACCGCCCCCTGGGTCACGGGCGGCGGGTGGGCCACCCCGATCCCGGCGATGCGTGCGCTCACCATCGCGGCGCCGCCCCGTCGGCGTCCGGGTCGCCGCCCAGCGCGGCGATGCCCAGCCAGTCGGCGCACACGTCCGAGGTGGCCGGCTGCAGCGAGCCGCAGCGCGCGTCGCGGAACAGCCGCTCCAGCGGATGCCCCCGTCGGCTCGCCGACGTACCGGCGGCCTCCAGCAGCGACGCGGCCACGTCCATCGCGGTCGTCCCGGCCAGGTACTTGGCCCGCCACACCCACCGGTTGGTCTCGGGGTCGCCCGGTGCCTCCGTGACCCGGCGGGCGGCCTCGTCCACGACCAGCCGGGCGGCGGCCACGGCGGCGTCGGCCCGCCCCACCCGGGCCCTTACGGAGGCCAGCTTGCCCAGCCCGCGCCCGCCCGACAGGTGCTCGACGGCGGCGTCCACACACGACTGCGCGACGCCCACGTACACGGCGGCGTAACTGGCGACCATCCAGTGCGGCATGAGCTGGGCGACCAGCAGGGCCAGGCCCTCCGCGCCGCCCAGCAGCGCGCTCGGCGGCACGGTGACGTCAAGGTGCAGGTCGTGCGACGACGTGGCGCGCATGCCCAGCGAATCCCAGGTGGGCTCCACGGTCACGCCCTCGCCGGCCGGCACGAGGAACTGCGAGACCACCTCGTCGTCGAGCGCCGAACGCGCCGCCACCAGGTACGCGTCGGCGTGCCCCGCACCCGAGCAGAACGACTTGGCGCCCTTGATGTGGAATCCGCCGTCCACCGGCTCGTACCGGGTGTTGAGCTGCGACAGCCGCGAACCCACTCCGCGCTCGCTCATCGCGACCGCGTAGAAGCGCCCCTCGGCCGCCGCGGCCAGGATCCGGTCGCGGTCGGCGAAGAACTCCTCCGGTACGCCCAGGGAGCGCGCCACCTCGTCGGGCACCCCGCCCAGCGCCCCGGTGACCGACGAGTGCATGTTGAACACCAGGGCGGTCGCCCCGTTGCCCCGCGCCAGTTCGAAGGCCACCTTCGCATAATCGGCGTACGTGGCGCCCAGCCCGCCGAGGCGGGCCGGTACGAGCAGGCCGAACATGCCCGCCGCCCGCAGGTCGGCGAAGTCGTCGACCGGAAAGTCGCCCGTCCGGTCGTACTCGGCGGCTCGCCCGGCCAATCGCGGCCGGAGCCGCGAGACGACCTCCCACGGTGCGGGCATCGCGTCTCCCCCTCAGTTTTTCTTCTTGGTGCCGACCGCCTGATAGAGCACGGCGGTCGACCGGCTCGGGACCATGCGCACGGCGCCGCGGCGGGTGATGAGCCAGCGCAGCATCTGCCGCGCGGACGGCCGCAGTCCCGTCACCGTCAGGTCCACCCCGGCCCGGGCGGCCGCCTCGACGATCACCGACGGGCGCACGAACAGGCTCGGGTCGTGGATGCCCGGCGGCGCGCCGCCCGGCACCCGCTCGCCGACCGTCACCACGACGAACCGGGCGGCGGCCGTGGCGTTGATGGTGTCGATGACGAGGGTGCCGCCGGGGCGCAGCAGCCGGCACGCCTCGGCCACCACGCCGGCCGGGTCGTCCACGTGCTCCAGGATCTCGCCGGCGCTCACCACGTCGGCGCAGCCGTCGGCCAGCGGCACGCGGGTCACGTCCGCGCGGACGGGGGTCACGCCGTGCTCGCGCGCCTGCTCCAGCGAGGGCGTCACCAGGTCGACACCCACGTGCCGGTAGCCCTCGACGTGCGGGGCGAGCAGGCCGGCGCCGCAGGCCAGGTCGACCAGGACCGCGCCCTCGCGGGTGGCCGGGGGGATCAGCGCGGCACGGGCCGCCGCGATCCAGTGCAGCGTCACGAACAGTCCGTTCGGGCGCCACCACTCGTCGCGCAGGTCCTCGTACTGGCGAACGTCGTTTCTCGGCAGCGCTCGCGGCATGGTTCAGCGTGACACGGAACGGGCGCACCGGCCACACTTGCCTGCGTGTCGACGGTGGACAAAAGGCCCTTCGCCGGCCTCGTGCGCGCCTGCCACCCCGAGCCCACGGCGGCCGTCACGGCCGGCTCGGCGCTGCTCGCCGTGGCGAGCGGGCGCGACGCGGCCGGCGTCGTAGCCGTCGCGGCAGCCGTGCTGGCCACGCAGTTGTGCACCGGCTGGCACAACGACTGGCTCGACGCCGGACGGGACGCGGCCGTCGGGCGCACGGACAAGCCGATCCCGGCGGGCCTCGTGGGGCGCCGGACCGTGGGCGCGGCGGCGCTGCTCGCCGGGCTGGCGGCCGTACCGCTGAGTCTGCTGTCGGGTCTCGCGGCGGGGCTCGTCCTGCTCGGGGCCCTGGCCTCCGCGCTGGCCTACAACTGGCCGCTCAAGTTCACCCCGTGGTCGCCGCTGCCGTACGCGGTGTCGTTCGGGGCGCTGGGGGCGTTCATCGTGCTCGGGGCGGGCGGCACGCCCGCGTGGTGGCTGGTCGCCGCCGGGGCGTGCCTGGGGGTCGGCGCGCACTTCGCCAACGTCATCCCGGACCTCGCCGACGACGCCCGCACGGGCGTGCGCGGGCTACCGCACCGGGTCGGCGCGACGCGCAGCGCGGTCGCGGCCGCCGTCGGACTCGGCGCGACCAGCGCGCTGCTTGTCCTCGGGCCCCCCGGGCCGCCGTCGCCCCTCACCCTGGCCGGTCTGGTCACGGCCGCGTTTCTGCTACTCATCGGGGGGTACGCGCAGCTGCGCCGGCCCGCGTCGCGGATCCTGTTCCGGGTGGTCCTCGTCGTGGCGGTCCTCGACGTGGCGCTGCTGCTCGCGGCGGTGGGCGGGTCTGCGTAAGGGCCCGTACGGCGCCCATTACGCTGTAGCCCGTTGGAGAGGTTGATCGAGAGGACACCGCCGTGACCGCCAGCTCCCCGCGTCGCCGCATCCGGATCGTCGCCGGGTCCGCGCTGGTCGCCGGCCTGCTCGCCAGCTCCGCGTGCAGTGCGGGCCAGGTTACGCAGACCTCCCGGCAGGTCGCGCCCGTCCCCGGCATCAACGCCACCGTCGGCCCGGCCGGCGGGGCGGCCAGCATCTTCGTGCGCAGCCTGGTCGTGGTCTACAACGGCCCGCAGGGCTACAAGGCCGGTGCGGACGTGCCGCTGTCGGTGCGGCTGTTCAACCAGACCAACGAGCCGGTGTACCTGACGGGCGTGACCGCCGAGGGCGCGCAGGCCGTCCTGCTCGCGGGCGGGCCCAAGGGCACGCCCTCCCCCACTCCGCCGGCCGAGAACGAGCCCGCCGACGTGACGGCGAGCCCGACCGCCACGCCCAGCCCGACCGCCGTGCCGCCGGCCGGCGAGGCGAACTTCCGGGTCCGGGTGCCCGCCGCCGGTTACGTGGAGCTTGTCCCCGGCCAGGATCAGCACCTCATCCTCAGCAAGTTCACCCAGCCGGATGCGCAGGATTCCCCCGCCGGCAACGCGTTCGTGCCCGGCGAGTCGGTGAAGACGACGTTCACGTTCTCCGACGGGGCCACGCTCACCGCTCTGGTGCCCTTCGACATGCCGCTGGCGGCGCTGACGCGCTCCCCGATGGACATCGCCCCCGAGCACTGAGACCGGCCTGTCGGACCTCGGGGGTAGCGTCGCGCGGGTGACGAGCGAGCCGAACCGGTTGCCCGCCGCGCGCGCCCCCAAGGCGCCCAAGGCGACCTACCAGTGCGAGGTCTGCGGGCACCGGCCCGCCAAGTGGGTGGGGCGCTGCCCCGACTGCGGCGAATGGGGTTCCGTCGTTGAGACGGCCGCCGCGCCCATGGTCGGCGCCCGCGCGGTGACGGCCCGCCGGCCCGCGCAGCCCGCCCAGCCCATCGCCACTATCAGCGTGGAACCCGCCCGCGCACGGCCCACCAACGTCCCCGAACTCGACCGGGTGCTCGGCGGTGGCCTCGTTCCCGGCGCGGTCGTGCTGCTGGCCGGCGAGCCCGGGGTGGGCAAGTCGACGCTGCTGCTCGACGTGGCGCAACAGTGGGCCGCCGGGCGTTCCGACGCCGGCCCGGCCCTCGTGGTCAGCGGGGAGGAGTCCACCAGCCAGGTGCGGCTGCGCGCCGAACGCATCGGTGCGCTGCACGAGCGCCTGTTCCTCGCTGCGGAGAACGACCTGTCCGCGCTGGTCGGCCACATCGACGATGTCAAGCCGGGCCTCGTGGTGGTCGACTCCGTGCAGACGTTCTCCGCGCCCGGCACCGACGGGGTAACCGGCGGGGTCACCCAGGTCCGGGCGGTCACGGCCGCGCTGGTCTCGGTGGCCAAGGAGCGCGGCATCGCCATGGTGCTCGTCGGCCACGTCACCAAGGACGGCCACGTGGCCGGGCCCCGGGTCCTGGAGCACCTGGTCGATGTGGTCCTGCAGTTCGAGGGCGACAAGCACTCCTCGCTGCGGCTGGTGCGCGGGCTGAAGAACCGCTTCGGCGCGGCCGACGAGGTGGGCTGCTTCGAGATGCACGAGGGGGGCATCTCGAGCCTGCCCGACCCGTCGGGGCTGTTCCTCACCCGCCACAGCGAGGCGGTGCCCGGCACGGGCATCACGGTGGCGATGGAGGGCCGGCGGGCGCTGGTCACCGAGGTGCAGGCGCTCATCGGCGCCACGGTGGCCGGCTCACCGCGCCGCACGGTCAGCGGCCTGGACAGTGCCCGCCTCGCCATGGTGCTCGCCGTGCTGGAGCGGCGCTCCCGGCTGCACCTGCACGACCGGGAGGTCTTCGCGGCCACGGTGGGCGGCATCCGGGTCACCGAGCCGGCCGCCGACCTGGGCGTGGCGCTGGCCGTCGCGTCGGCCGCGCACGAGTTGCCGCTGGCCAGCGACATGGTGGCGATCGGCGAGGTCGGGCTTACGGGCGAGATCCGGCGGGTCGGTGCCGTGCCGCGCCGGCTGGCGGAGGCGGCCCGGCTGGGCTTTCGCACGGCGCTCGTACCGCCGGGCTGCGGCCCGGCCGCGACCGGCGACACCCCGGGCGGCATGACCGTGCTCGAGGTGCGCGACGTCCGCATGGCACTGCACACGGCCACCCGGGCGCTCGCCGAGGAGCCGTGAGTCAGCCGGCCGCGCCTCAGTCGAGCTTGTCGATGAGCAGGACGTGGTCAGGGGCGTAGGGTTCGAGGCTTTCCAGCAGGTCGTACGGCACGCCGACGAAGTCGTCCAGGTAGATCGCCACGTCATAGTCGTTGAGTGGCTCGACGCTGCGCAGCTGGCGCGCGTCGCGCAGTACGCCCTGGTCCCACCAGTGTGGGCGCGCGCCGCCCGGTGCGGTGTCCGGACCGGCCTCGGCGCAGCGGACCAGCAGCAACGCCCGCCGGCGTATCGGCACCAGGGTCAGCTCGGCGACCCGCTGCCACGGCAGCACCAGGGTGCGACCGATGCCCGGCCGCAACCGCAGCGCCTCGGCGTCCGCCGCCACGTACGGGCGACGCACGGCCGCCAGTACCGTGCCCGCGAGGACGACCCCGAACGCGCCGGCCAGCGAGGGGACCACGATCGCCAGCGGGTTCATCCGGCCGGTGTCCGGCAGGCGGGTCGGTTCGCCGCCGAAGAGCAGATCGGCGGTCCCCACCACGAAGGACCCCGAGAGCAGGAGCCACCAGATCCGCACCAGCGCCCGTCGGGGGAACGCGCGGACCCACACCACCTCATCGCGTGTATCCACGGACACCGTCCACGGCTGGCGGGGCGAAGACGTCGCCACCATAGACCGTTTTGACATGTGCGCAACACGAGGCGATACCGACCAACCGGGAGCGTAGTCGGCTACGTACACTGTGCGGCGTGCCCATCGACCGTGACGACCCGTTACGCACCACCCTGGCGCTGATGGCGCCGGGCACTGGGCTACGCGACGGACTGGAACGGATCTTGCGAGGACGCACGGGCGCGCTCATCGTGCTCGGCTACGACCGCACGGTCGAGACGCTCTGCACGGGCGGCTTCCCCCTCGATGTCGAGTTCTCGTCCACCCGCCTGCGCGAGCTGTGCAAGATGGACGGCGCGGTGGTGCTCTCCAGCGACGGCACCCGGATCGTGCGCGGCGCGGTGCACCTGATGCCCGACCCCGGCATCCCGACGGAGGAGTCCGGCACCCGGCACCGCACCGCCGAGCGGGTGGCCCGCCAGACCGGCTTCCCGGTCATCTCGGTCAGCCAGTCGATGCGGATCATCAGCCTGTACGTCAAGGGCCAGCGCCACGTGCTGGACGACTCGGCCGCCATACTGTCGCGCGCGAACCAGGCGCTGGCCACACTGGAGCGCTACAAGCTGCGCCTCGACGAGGTCAGCGGCACCCTGTCCGCCCTGGAGATCGAGGACCTGGTCACCGCCCGCGACGCGATCGCGGTGGTCCAGCGCCTCGAGATGGTGCGGCGCATCGCCGACGAGATCGAGGGGTACGTCGTCGAGCTCGGTACGGACGGCCGGCTGCTGGCCCTGCAACTGGACGAGCTGATGGCCGGCGTGGACGCCGACCGGACCCTCGTGATCCGCGACTACCTGCCGCCCGGCCGGCGCGTGCGCTCCATCGAGGAGGCCCTCGAGGAGCTGGACCGGCTGTCTGCGAACGACCTCATCGACCTGACCCTCGTGGCGAAGGCGCTGGGCTACCCGGGCACGGCCGAGGCGCTCGACGGCGCGGTGTCGCCGCGCGGGTTCCGCCTGCTCGCGAAGGTGCCGCGCCTGCCGGGCACGGTCGTGGACCGGCTCGTGGAGCACTTCGGCAGCCTGCAGCGCCTGCTGGGCGCCACGGTTGAGGACCTCCAGGCGGTCGAGGGGGTCGGCGACGCACGCGCCCGGGGCGTACGCGAGGGCCTGTCCCGGCTGGCCGAGGCCTCGATCCTCGAGCGCTACGTCTAGGTCAGCCGCAGCGCCGTCGGGCTGCTGTACGCCGTGCCGAGCCGGCCGACGAGCTGGTAGGCCCCGATCTCCGGGGCCTTGGCGCCAGTGCAGACCTTGGTCCCGCTGCCCGTGCGGCTGCGCTTGCC
Organism: Luedemannella helvata; assembly: GCF_039528415.1. Taxonomy (NCBI): domain Bacteria; kingdom Bacillati; phylum Actinomycetota; class Actinomycetes; order Micromonosporales; family Micromonosporaceae; genus Luedemannella; species Luedemannella helvata. Next base: position 116,509 of record NZ_BAAALS010000011.1, on the reverse strand, counting down.
GTTCCAGGTGAGGGTGAACGACACCGCGTCCTCGGGCGCGAACCGGCGCACGGCGGAACCCGACCGGGGGTTGCAGTCGTCGGACGACCAGATCACCTTCTGCCCGTCCATGAGCCGCAGCTCCTGCGCGTCGGCGCCGATGTCGCGGGAGCAGGAGCGCTTGCTCGCGTTGCGGAACGTGATGGTGAAGTCGACCGTGGCGCCCGCCGCCACCTTGCCGCTCGCCGGCTTCGCGGTGACCACCATCTCGGTGTCGGTGCAGGCGCCGCCCTGGGCCGCCTCGGTGGGCTCGCTGCCACCGCCACCGCTGCCTCCTCCGCCGCCGCCGCCGCCGGGCAGGGTGAAGGCAGAGCTGCTGGGGGTGGCGCTGGTCGGCGGGGGCGTTTCGACGGTGGGCCGCAGGATCGTCTCGGTCGGCACCGGCTCGGCGTCGACCGGGGGCGTCGCGGTGGCCGTGGCAGCCCCGCCCGTGGAGTTCCCGCCCGGGCCGGAGCACGAATAGAAGATCACCAGGAAGATCAGAACGATGGCGCTCAGCACGACGGCCCGGCGGCGCCAGTAGACGGCGGCCGGCAGGGGGCCGACGGTGAGTCGCATGATGGGACCACCCTATGCGGGCGTGCCCCACGCGGTGCACGCGACGCGCCGCTGAACGCGTTGCGGCGTCTCGGCTTACCCGCTCAGCGCCGCTGCCAGCGCCAGTTCAGCTCGCCCGGTTCCGGGGCCGGGCCTGGCGGTGCGCCGGCCTCCACAGTGGCCAGACCGTCCAGCATCACCGCGAGGTACCGGCGGCGTAGCTCGCGGGTACGCGCCACATCCGGCAGCCGGATCGCGGCGCACGCCTCCAGGATCAGGTCGATGTCCTGAACGACCACGCCGGGACGCAGCCGGCCGCTGGTCTGGGCGCGGTCGAAGAGCCGGGTGGCGGCAGCAACGGCCCGAGCGGCGTCCTCCCCCATCTCCGGCGTAGGGGTGAACGTCCCCGCCAGGCGGACCGTGAGGGAGTGGACGTCCGCGTCGACGACGCCGGTCACGAACGTCGTGAAGGCCGCCCAGTCGTCGGCCTCCTGCTCGGCCTGCTCCGCCTCGGCGAGGTACCGGCGCAGCCCGTCGCGGCAGAGCTGGCGCAGCAGGTCCTCCTTGTTGGCGTAGCGCCGGTAGAGCGCGCTGATCCCCACGCCGGCGCGCTCCGCGACCGCGGAGATGGGGGCCTTCGGGTCGGCGAGGAACACGTCGCGAGCCGCTTCGAGGATCGCGGTGTCGTTGCGGGCGGCCTGCCGGCGCCGTCCGGACAACGCCGCGGCTTCGGTCGTCATGGGTTCCAGAGTAACAGTGGAACGGATCGTTCCGCTCTGTTAAGGTGATGGCAGAAGCGGAACGAAGTATTCCGCTCCGATCGCGGGAGTCATCATGGCCGACACCTCGATTCGCCCGTACCGCGTCGCCATCGCGCAGGCCGACCTCGACGACCTGGCCGCCCGACTCGCCAACGTCCGGTGGCCCGACGAGCTGCCGGGCGTCGGCGGCGCGTACGGCATGACGACCGCGCGGGTGCGGCACCTCACCGAGTACTGGCGCGACACGTTCGACTGGCGGGCCCTGGAGGCGCGGCTCAACGCGTACCCGCAGTTCGTCACCGAGATCGACGGCGAGCAGATCCACTTCCTGCACGTACGGTCGGCGCGGGCCGACGCGACGCCGCTGATCCTCACGCACGGCTGGCCCGGGTCGGTGGTCGAGTACCTGAACGTGATCGAGCCACTCACCGCGCCGGCCGATCCGGACGCCCCGGCCTTCCACCTGGTGATCCCGTCCATGCCGGGGTACGGGTTCTCCGGCCCGACCCGCAGCGCCGGCTGGCACCGGTGGCGCATCGCGGCCGCTTGGCGCACGCTCATGGCCCGGCTGGGGTACGAGCGCTACGGCGCGGTCGGCAACGACGCGGGCTCCATGATCAGCCCCGAACTGGGCCGCCTCGACGGCGAGCACGTCATCGGCGTACACGTCACCCAGGTGTTCTCGTTCCCGTCCGGCGACCCGGCGGAGTTCGAGAAGTTCACCCCGACGGACTACGCCGCGCTCCAGCACCTCCAGTGGTTCTACGAGAACAAGTTCTCGTTCAACACGGTGCAGAGCCAGCAGCCGCAAACGCTCGCCTTCGCGTTGGCCGACTCGCCCGTGGGCCTGCTGGCCTGGAACGCGCAGCTGATGGGCGAAAGCCTCGACGACGAGTTCGTCGTGTCCAACGTGGCTATCTACTGGCTCACCCGCACGGGCGGCTCCTCGATCCGCCTGTACTACGAGGACGCTCAGCACACCCCGGAGACGGACGGGCCCACCACCGTCCCGCTGGGCGTAGCCATGTTCGCCGGCGACTTCCAGTCGATGCGCCCGCTCGCCGATCGCGACCACGCGAACATCGTCAGCTGGAACTCGTACGGCACGGAGAACCCGGACGAGGTCGGCGGCCACTACGCCGCGCACGAGTTCCCGGACGTGCTGAGCCGGGATATCCGGACCTTCTTCGCGATGCTCTAGGACACTGCGGACGGGCGGCCGGCGTGACTCAGCTCATGCCGGCCGCCGCCGCGTGCCCGGATCCGGGCCGCCCGGTGGCAGGCTACGGACCATGACCACGGAATGGGAGCAGCGTCTCGCGGCGGCCTGGGCAAGTCTTGAGCAGGTCCCGGACGACGACGAGCCGGCGGCCGAGGCGTTCCGCGCCCGGATCGACGCCCTCGCCTCCGAACTGCCCGACGGCAGCGGCATCGGGTACTTCGAGCGGGCGTGCGCCTTCGACTCCACCGGCCACTCGGACCTGGCCGTGCCGCTCTACCGCGAGGCGCTCGCCCTCGGCCTGACCGGCCTGCGCCGTCGCCGCGCGGTCATCCAGCTGGCCAGTTCGCTCCGCAACGTGGGCCGCCCGGAGGAGAGCGTGGCACTACTCACGGAGGAACTGGCCCGCGAGGTCGACCCGGAGGCCGCCGAGCTTCACCTGGCCGCCCACTGCGTCCTGGCGCTGGCCCTGACGAGCCTCGACCGCGACCGCGCGGCGGTGAGCCTCCTGATCGGCGCGATCGCCCCGACGCTGCCCCGCTACCAGCGCTCCATGGCCAACTACGCCCGCCTCCTCGTCGAGCCAACGTAACTAAGCGTTATCTCGCCCCGAACCCCCACCCCACCACCCGCCGCCCTTTGCTCTGCTTACCTGGAGTAAGCAACACGCACGGTGACGATGGTGCTGGAGGGTGATTTTCTAACAACGCAGGTCAGTGGCCGCTTCCTCTGAGTAAGCAGAGCAAAGGGTGGAGGGAGGCGTATGCCGAGGAGGTGGCTCCGTCACTCTTCGCGCTCGTCACTGACCGTGATGCGCTACAGGTAGGTCTGGCGGGGGTAGATGGCATGGGCGCCCGCCACGCGGTCGAGGAAGAGCAGGCCGTCGCAGTGGTCGATCTCGTGCTGGAGGGCGCGGGCCTCGAAGGCGTCCGTGACGATCTCGACCGTCTCGCCGGTGCCGGGGAGCTGGCCGGCGACCGTCAGCTTGCCGGCCCGCTTCACGTCGCCCGTGAAGTCCGGCACCGACATGCAGCCTTCACGGCCCGCCTTCCACTGCGACGACGCGGTGACCGTGGCGTTGCACAACACAAAGCACCCATGAGTCGTACGGGCCTTCGGGTGGCCCGTCACGTCGACGGCGAACACCTGGGCGCCCACACCGACCTGCGGCGCGGCGAGGCCCACGCAGCCGGGCGACACCCGCATCGTGGCGACCAGATCGACGGCGAGCTGCACGACCTCCGGGTCGGTCGGGTCGACCTTCGGGCCGGCCGCGCTCAGGACCGTGGCGGGGGCGGTAACGACGGGGCGGGTCGCCGGCTCGTGGGTCGCCGCGATCGCCGCCCACGGCGCCAGCAGCGGGTCGGTCACAGGACGTCCGCCTCAGCGGGCCGCAGGCTCGCCTCGACGCCGAGCCCGCCCGCCAGCTCGGCCAGGCGCGCTGACAACTCGTCGACGGCCACCCCGTCGGGGAGGTCAACCTCGGCGATCACCAGGTACAGGCTGCCGGCCAACCGCGTGGTCAGGTCGGTGATGTTGCCGCCCGCGTCGGCGAGCAGGCGGGTCACCGAGGCCACGATCCCCAGCCGGTCGGCCCCGTGCAGGCTCAGCACGTAGTGGCCCCCGACCGCCGTCGCCGCCGCGTCGGGCTCGATCGGGCGTACGGTCGCCAGGAGCCGGCCATCCGCGGTGAGCGGGCCGAGCGCGGCCTCGACCGCCGACGGCGGCGCGTCGCCCGTGCAGACCAGGGTCATCGCGAAGTGGCCGCGCAGCCGGGTCATGCTGGAGTCGGTCAGGTTCAACCCGAGGCCGGCGAGAATGCCGGTCGTCTCGGCGATGATGCCCGGCCGGTCGTGGCCGAGCACGGTGATGGCGAGATCGTGCACGACGCCATCGTGCAACAATCGTCGCCACCATGTCGCGACGCTCCGCCGCCGTCCCGACGGACGGACCACCGCCGCCCCGCCAGCCGGACCACCGGGCCCGCCTGGCCGACCTCGCGGTCGACTGGTACGCCCGAAACGCCCGCGACCTGCCCTGGCGCAAGCCGGACACCACCGCGTGGGGCGTGCTCGTCAGCGAGGTGATGCTCCAGCAGACCCCGGTGGCCCGGGTGACCCCCGTCTGGCTGGAGTGGCTCGCCCGCTGGCCCACCCCCGCCCACCTGGCCGCGGAGGCGTCCGGGGAGGCGATCCGGGCGTGGGGGCGCCTGGGCTACCCGCGCCGCGCCCTGCGGCTGCACGCCTGCGCCGTGGCGGTCGGGGAGCGCCACGACGGCGAGATCCCCGACGACCTCGACGCGCTGCTCGCCCTGCCGGGGGTCGGGGCGTACACGGCGCGGGCGGTCGCCGCCTTCGCCTTCCGCCAGCGCCATCCCGTGGTCGACACGAACGTGCGCCGCCTCGTGGCGCGGGCGGCCGGGGGCCTGGCGGACGCCGGGCCGGCCACGACCGCCGCCGACCTGGCCGCCACCGAGGCGCTGTTGCCCGCCGACCCGGCCACGGCCGCGGTCGCCTCGGCCGCGTTCATGGAGCTGGGCGCGGTCCGCTGCGTCGCCCGTACCCCGTTGTGTGAACAGTGCCCATTGACGGCCGTGTGCGCCTGGCGGCGGGCGCGCGACGCGGGCGTCGCGGCGCCGCCTGGCGGGCCCAGTCGGAAACCACAGCGGTACGCCGGGACTGACCGGCAGGTCCGGGGTCTGCTGCTGGCCGTGGCGCGCGGGACGGAGGTCCCCGTGCCGCGCGCGGCGCTCGACGCGGTCTGGGCCGACGGCGTCCAGCGCGATCGCGCGCTGGCCAGTCTCCTCGACGACGGGCTGCTCGTCGAGCCGGCCGAAGGCTTCTACGCGCTGCCCTGAGCGGCGTCAGCAGGGACCGTTGTCGGCCGAGCGCAGGAACGTGTGCTGGGCCACCACGGTCGGTGGGAGTTCACGGAACGCGTACTGCGTCTCGTAGTTGTCCGTGAGGCGGCGCGACTCGGCCTCCGGGATCAACGCGAGGTAGAGGGTGATCGGGACGCCGGCCTTCGGGGTCGGCCCGAAGATGACCTGCGGAAAGGTCCAGATTCCCGCCTCCCGATCCGGTATGGCCGGCAGCAGGGCCAGGTAGTAGAACTCGCCTGCCTTGACGTAGAGGCGCAGCTCGAAGCCCTCCGGCACGACGCCGGAACCGGTCAGCTCGATGCAGCGGTCCAGCTGCTGGCCCGAGTCGAAGAACATGATCTCCTCGGGTGGGCTGGGCCGGGCGGCGCGGGCCGCCGAATGCGAGGCGGCCCTGGTCACCCCCTGTCTCCCCGGATCATTGGTGGCCGTCCAGGCTCCGGCCACGACCACGGCCACCATCGCCACGGCGATCACGACCGTCAGGACGGCGCGCCCGACCCGGGAGGCGGGCAGGCGCCACCTCCCCGCGCTGGCCGGCGGCGAGGTCGCCACCAGGTCCGGCCGTGACACCCACGCGGCGATCGCGAAGCCCTTGCGCTCCTGCACGACGTCCACCTGGCGGAAGTCGCTGCCTACCAGGCCACCGAAGCCGTGCACGACCACGTCGCGGAACAGGTCGTCCGTGAACGCGACCGCGAAGTCGCGCTCGGGCGCCGCGGCGAGGGCCTCCCGCAGTGCGTCGGAGTCGACGAGGCGGCACGCGTCCACGATCGCCTTGCCGACGTACCCGGTGGCCGCGGACTGGACGACCCCCTGCGCGAGGGCCACCCGCAGTCGCAGGCGGGGTGGCTGCGCGTTGATGCTCAGCATCGCCTCGGCCAGGCCGTGCACCAGGCCGGAGATCGCCCGTGCCTCGTCGATGCCGGGCGGCAGGAGGACCAGCTGCCCGTCGCCGCGGTTCTGCCGGATCACCCCTCGGCGCGGCAGGCCCGGCCGGATGCCGGCGCGGCGAACGGCCGTGGTCAGCGCGCTGGCGAGCCGGGCCTGGGCCCGCAGCTGCGCCGGATGATCGAGGGCGCTGTACGACTCGATGTCCACCACGAGACACAGCCGCCGGATGGCTGGCGGCAGCCGCTCACGCTCGCTCATGAGCCGGCCGCGACCGCGCGCAGGGCGGCCCAGTCGGTGACGATGACCCGGCGGTAGCCGGTGCTCACGGCGCCGCGTTCGCGCAGCCGGCGCAGTGCCCGCTCCACGCTGGAACGCTCGGCCGCCACGAGGGCGGCGAGCTCCGGCTGGCTCAGCGGCACGGCGATGAGGGTGCCCTCGGGGGTCTGCTGCCCGTACTCCGTGCCCAGGTGCTCTATCACCCGGGCGAGACCCACGGCCACGGGCTGGGCGCCTACGTCCATCCGGTGGCGGATCTGCCGGCGCAGCTTCGCGGCGACCACCCGCTGCACCACCAGCCCGATGCTGGGCCGGGTGGCGAGCAGGGACCGGAAGGCGCGTGCCTCGATCAGCCGGCCGCGCACGTGGCTCGCCGCGACGACCGAGGCGGAACGCGGCTCGCCGTCGAGGACGGAAAGCTCGCCGACGACGTCGCCGGCCGCGCGCACGGCGAGCAATGTTGTCCGCCCGTCGGCCGGACCGCCGAGGACCTTGACGCAGCCGCTGGTGAGGACGACCACGTACGTGCCGGGCTCGCCGAGGAGCATGAGCCAGTCGCCGCGGGCGAAGGTGCGGGGTGAGCCGGCTGCCAGCAGCGCCTCGGCGTCCTCGACCGACAGCTGGGTCAGCAGGCTGCTGGGCGCCCACGACGGCGGGTTTGGGCCTTCGAACCGGTCGCGCACAGCCGCCTCGTCGCCTAAATGGGTGGTAGCTGGTCCACCTTACGGCTGAGTGAGCGGACGCGCAGCCCCGTGTCCAGCGGGTCCGCGCACCCGGCGCTTGACGCCGGGCGTACCCGGGGTCGTCGCGTCCGGGGCGCGGCGGCCACCCGTCCCGACCGGCGGCCGGCATCGGTGACGCAGGTCGCCGCCCGCGTCATCCCCCGTCGACCCAACCTCCGGCGCGGCACGCGCGCCGCCGGTCCGGCGATCACCAAGGACAGCCTGCTGCGCGACCAGCGCTCGATCCCCCGCAGATGAAGGGATTGCCGCCGGGTCGACGCCTCGACACCTGTCGGGGAGACGACAGAGGGGCGACGCGCCTGGCGCGCCGCCCCTCTGTCTATCGTTACCTGTCTATTCAGCCGCGGTACCCGCGACATCGGAGGCGCCGCCGAGGGCGGCCGGCACCGCGTCGGGCGTCTCGCCCTTGTCGGCGCCGTTGAAGACGAGCTTCGTCTTCTCGATGTCGGCGGGGTCGCCGTCGGTGTCGATGACGACGATCTGGCCGGGCCGCAGCTCGTTGAAGAGGATGCGCTCGGAGAGCGAGTCCTCGATCTCGCGCTGGATGGTCCGGCGCAGCGGACGGGCACCCATGACCGGGTCCCAGCCCTTCTTCGCCAGCCACTTCTTCGTGTTCTCGGTCAGCTCGAGGCCCATGTCCTTGTTGCGGAGCTGGGTCTCGATGCGCGACACCATGATGTCCACGATGCCGAGGATCTGGTCCTCCTGCAGCTGGTGGAACACGATCGTGTCGTCGATACGGTTGAGGAACTCAGGCCGGAAGTGCTGCTTGAGCTCGTCGTTGACCTTCTGCTTCATCCGCTCGTAGTTCGAGTCGGCGTCGTTGGACGTCTGGAAGCCCAGCGACACCGCCTTCGCCACGTCGCGGGTGCCCAGGTTGGTCGTCAGGATGATCACCGTGTTCTTGAAGTCCACGATGCGGCCCTGACCGTCGGTGAGGCGACCGTCCTCCAGGATCTGCAGGAGCGTGTTGAACACGTCCGGGTGCGCCTTCTCGATCTCGTCGAAGAGCACGACGGAGAACGGACGCCGGCGGACCTTCTCGGTGAGCTGGCCGCCCTCGTCGTAGCCGACGTACCCGGGCGGGGCACCCACGAGGCGGGACACCGTGTACCGGTCGTGGAACTCGCTCATGTCCAGCTGGATGAGCGCGTCCTCACTGCCGAAGAGGAACTCGGCGAGCGCCTTGGACAGCTCCGTCTTACCGACGCCGGACGGGCCGGCGAAGATGAACGAGCCGGACGGGCGCTTCGGGTCCTTCAGGCCGGCCCGGGTGCGCCGGATGGCCTTGGAGACCGCCTTGACCGCGTCCTCCTGGCCGACGACGCGCTTGTGCAGCTCGTCCTCCATGCGCAGGAGGCGGGCCGTCTCCTCCTCGGTGAGCTTGTAGACCGGAATGCCGGTCCAGTTGGCCAGCACCTCGGCGATCTGCTCGTCGTCAACCTCGCTCACGACGTCGAGGTCGCCGGCCTTCCACTCCTTCTCCCGCTGCGCCTTCTGCGTGAGAAGCTGCTTCTCCTTGTCACGCAGCTGCGCGGCCCGCTCGAAGTCCTGCGCGTCGATCGCGGACTCCTTGTCGCGGCGCACCTGGGCGATCTTCTCGTCGAAGTCGCGCAGGTCCGGCGGCGCGGTCATGCGACGGATGCGCATCCGGGCGCCGGCCTCGTCGATCAGGTCGATCGCCTTGTCCGGCAGGTACCGGTCGGAGATGTAGCGGTCGGCGAGCGTCGCCGCGGCCACGAGCGCCGCGTCGGTGATGCTCACCCGGTGGTGGGCCTCGTAACGGTCGCGCAGGCCCTTGAGGATCTCGATGGTGTGGGCCAACGACGGCTCACCCACCTGGATCGGCTGGAAGCGGCGCTCCAGGGCGGCGTCCTTCTCGACGTACTTGCGGTATTCGTCGAGGGTGGTGGCGCCGATGGTCTGCAGCTCGCCACGGGCCAGCATCGGCTTGAGGATGCTCGCCGCGTCGATCGCGCCCTCGGCCGCGCCGGCGCCCACGAGCGTGTGGATCTCGTCGATGAACAGGATGATGTCGCCCCGGGTGCGGATCTCCTTGAGCACCTTCTTGAGGCGCTCCTCGAAGTCACCGCGGTAGCGGGAGCCGGCCACCAGCGCGCCCAGGTCGAGCGTGTAGAGCTGCTTGTCCTTGAGCGTCTCCGGGACCTCGCCCTTGACGATCGCCTGGGACAGGCCCTCGACGACGGCGGTCTTGCCGACGCCCGGCTCGCCGATGAGCACCGGGTTGTTCTTGGTGCGGCGGGAGAGCACCTGCATCACCCGCTCGATCTCCTTCTCGCGCCCGATGACCGGGTCGAGCTTGCCCTCCCGGGCGGCCTGGGTGAGGTTGCGGCCGAACTGGTCGAGCACGAGGCTCGTCGACGGCGCCGCCTCGGTCCCAGCGCCGGGGCCGGCCGCGGCCGGCTCCTTGCCCTGGTAGCCGGAGAGGAGCTGGATGACCTGCTGGCGCACCCGGTTGAGGTCGGCGCCGAGCTTGACCAGCACCTGGGCGGCCACGCCCTCGCCCTCGCGGATGAGCCCGAGCAGGATGTGCTCGGTGCCGATGTAGTTGTGCCCGAGCTGCAAAGCCTCACGGAGGCTGAGCTCCAGCACCTTCTTGGCCCGCGGCGTGAACGGGATGTGCCCGCTCGGCGCCTGCTGGCCCTGGCCGATGATTTCCTCGACCTGCTGCCGCACGCCCTCCAGAGAGATCCCGAGGCTCTCCAGGGCCTTCGCGGCCACGCCCTCACCCTCGTGGATGAGGCCGAGCAGGATGTGCTCCGTACCGATGTAGTTGTGGTTGAGCATCCTGGCTTCTTCCTGCGCCAGGACGACCACCCGTCGGGCCCGGTCGGTGAACCTCTCAAACATTCGCTCGTGCTCCTCACGTGCCGGCAAAGCACCGCGCTGTGGATGTCAACACTCTATCTCCGACAGAGGACGACTCCACGCGGTGAATGGACGCTGCCGTCTTGCTCGCGCACCGCATCGGGCTGATCGAATCGGACTTATCACCCAAACGGGCGGCAAACGCACCCGTTTTGTAGGGTTTTGTCCGCCACACCATCACCCGTGAAGATCGAACCGGTACGCGCACAGCGAACATGTCAACAAACCGGCGACGCGATATGTTCACGATCGCGGGGGGCGGGTGACCGCAATCACGCCGCCGCCCACGATCACCGGAGCGTCAGCGCCCGGCTTCCTTGTGGTACTGCTCGACGATCTCCTGCTTGATCCGGCCGCGGGGCGCCACCGAGATCCCCTTGCGCTGCGCCCAGGTGCGGATGGCCTTGTTCTGCTCCCGCTCGGCAGCCGCACCGCGGCCTCGGGCGGTGGCACTGCGACCGCCGATGGTCACCGCCCGACGACGGTCCGACCGCGAGCCCTTCTCAACATACGGGGCAAGAAACTCGCGAAGCTTATGGGCGTTCTTCTCCGAGAGGTCTATCTCGTAGGAAACCCCGTCCAGACCGAACTTCACCGTCTCGTCAGCGGTAGTCCCATCGAGGTCATCGATGAGCTTGACCACGGTCTCCTTAGCCACGTCCTAGTCCTTCCAATGCACCGAGGGTGCACATCGTTCGCTGTGCCGTTTTGCATTCGCGACTGAAAGATAACCCGAATTGACGAGGTGCGCCATTACTCTAGGGAAACTGTTACTCCCCCGGCGTTACTCCGGGCGGACGAGCGGGAAGAGGATAGTCTCCCGGATCCCAAGGCCCGTCAGGGCCATCAGCAAGCGGTCGATGCCCATTCCCATGCCGCCGGCAGGGGGCATACCGTATTCCATCGCGCGCAGGAAGTCCTCATCCAACTGCATCGCCTCGGGATCACCCTTAGCAGCCAGTAGCGACTGCGCCACAAAGCGTTCACGTTGGACCACCGGATCGACCAGTTCAGAATATCCCGTCGCGAGCTCAAATCCACAGGCGTACAGATCCCACTTCTCGGTGACACCGGGCGCACTGCGGTGGGCCCGCGTCAGCGGCGTGGTGTCCTCCGGATAGTCCCGCACGAAAGTCGGCCGGAGCAGCCCGGGGACGACAAGCGCCTCGAACAGTTCCTCCGCGAGCTTGCCCGGCACGAGGTGGCCCTTCACAGCCAACGGATCCACCGCGACCCCGTGCTTTTCCGCATAGCGCAACAATGTCGCCATCGGGGTGGCCGGCGTCACTTCGTCACCGAGCGCCTCGGAAAGCGAACCGTACAGCGTGATCGTGGACCATTCGCCGCCGAGGTCGTATTCAGTGCCGTCGTAGTGGCGCACGACGAGGGAACCCGCGACCGCGAGCGCCGCCTCCTGGACGATGCCGCGCGTCAGTTCCCCGATCGTGTTGTAGTCGCCGTACGCCTCGTACGCCTCCAGCATGGCGAACTCCGGGGAATGGGTGGAGTCCATGCCTTCATTCCGAAAATTCCGATTGATCTCGAAGACCTTCTCCAGGCCACCCACCACGCAGCGCTTCAAAAAGAGCTCCGGGGCGATACGGAGATAGAGATCGGTGTCGAGGGCATTGCTGTGCGTAACAAAGGGCCGCGCCGCCGCGCCGCCGTGCAACAGCTGCAGCATCGGAGTTTCGGCCTCGATAAAGCCGCGCCCGTGGAAAGAGTCGCGGAGACTGCGGACCACCGCGGCGCGCGTACGGACCATGTCACGGGCCTGCGGGCGCATGATCAGGTCCACGTACCGCTGACGGACCCGGGCCTCCTCCGACATCGGCTTGTGCGCCACTGGCAGGGGCCGCAGCGACTTGGCGGCCATCGCCCACGTGTCGGCCAGCACGGACAGCTCGCCGCGCCGGCTCGTGATCACCTCACCGGAGACCTCGACCAGGTCGCCAAGGTCAACGAGCCGCTTCCACCGGTCCAGCGCGTCGGCGCCCACCCGGTCCAGCGACAGCATCGCCTGCAGCTCCGTCCCGTCCCCCTCGCGCAGCGTGGCGAAGCAGAGCTTGCCGGTGTTGCGGACGAACATGACCCGGCCGGTCACCGACACCTTGTCGCCCGTGGCCGTGTCGGTCGGCAGGTCCGCGTACGCGGCGCGCAGCTCGGCCAGAGTGTGGGTACGGTTCACCGACACCGGGTACGCCTCGCCGTCGGCCAGCAGAGCCGCCCGCTTCTCCCGGCGGACCCGCATCTGCTCCGGCAGGTCGTCCTCGGGCGCGGTGACAGGAGACTCTTCGGTCATCGGGGGCTCTTTCTCGGCGACGTGGCCGGCATCACGACGGGACAGCCGGGCACGATACGGAATGCGTCCGCCCGAGCCTACTCAATGCGTCCGAGCCGCTCACCTGTGTATCCGGCATAGTGCTCGGCATGGGGAATGAGCCAGCGCTTTCATTTGGTACCGCGGCCGAACTGTATGACCGCATCCGACCCACGTACCCCGCCGAGGCTCTGCGCTGGGCGCTCGACGGCGCCGGCCGGCGGATCGTGGACCTCGGCGCGGGCACCGGAATCATGACGCGGGTCCTGGTCAACCTCGGGTACGAGGTGACCGCCGTCGAACCGGACTCCCTCATGCGGGCCCGCCTGCTGGCCGCCAGCCCGGGCATCACCGCGCTGGGCGGGGCGGCCGAGTCCATTCCGTTGCCCGATGGATCCGTCGACGGCGTGGTCGCCGCCCAGTCGTACCACTGGTTCGACCCCCAGCGCGCGCTCACGGAGATCGGTCGCGTCATCCGGCCCGGTGGCACCTTCGCGGCGATCTGGAACGACCGCGACGAGTCGGTGCCGTGGGTGGCCGAATACGCCGAGATCATCGAGGGGGCCGACCGGCCCGCAGGACGCCGTCACGTGAGCCGGCGCCGTTCCGACCCGGACAGCATCCAGTTCGGGCCGCTGTTCACCACGGTCGAGCACGCCAGCTTCGCCCATGAGGCGAAGCAGACCGCCGCCGGCCTGCTCGATCTCATGCACAGCCGCTCGCGTTACCTGACCGCGTCACCCCACCTGCGCGGGCAACTCGACGACCAGGTACGGGCCCTGGTCGCCGACCACCCCGACCTGCGGGAGCGTGAGGAGTTCCCGCTGCCCTACGTGACAACGGCCTTCCGCGCCACGCGCCGCTGACCCGACCCCGCGCAACGGGCTACGGCTGGTTCTTCTCGAAGATCAGGCGGAGCCCGACCAGGGTCAGGGCCGGTTCATGATGGGTCACCGTCGCGCACTCCTCCAGCACGACGGGCGCCAGGCCGCCGGTGGCGACCACGGCCGTCACCGAGCCGAGTTCGGCCGTCATCGCGCGGACCACGCCGTCGACCTGACCGGCGAACCCGTACACCACGCCGGCCTGCAGGCACTCGACCGTGTTCTTACCGATCACCTTCGGCGGCTTGACCAGCTCCACCTTGCGCAGCTGGGCGGCGCGGGCCGCGAGCGCGTCGACCGAGATCTCGATGCCCGGGGCGAGCACGCCGCCGAGGAACTCCCCCCGCGCCGACACCGCGTCGAAGTTCGTCGACGTTCCGAAGTCAACGACGATGGACGGTCCGCCGAACAGCGTGTGCGCGGCCAGGGTGTTGACGACCCGGTCGGTGCCGACCTCCTTGGGGTTGTCGATCGCGAGCTGCACGCCGGTCTTCACGCCCGGCTCGACGACGACGGTCGGCACGTCCGGGTAGTACCGGGTCAGCATGGTGCGCAGCGCGCGCAGCGCCGCCGGCACCGTGGAGCAGGCCGCGATGCCGGTGACCGGCACCTGCTCGGCGGCGAGCAGCCCCCGGTACTGCAGGCCCAGCTCGTCGGCGGTGTTGCGGGCGTCCGTCTTGACCCGCCAACTGTGCACGAGTGTGTCGCCGACGAACGTGGCGAGCACCGTGTTGGTGTTACCGATGTCGATGCACAACAGCATGGATCACGCTCGCGGTCGCAGGTCAAGGGCGATATCGAGGATAGGCGAGGAGTGGGTCAGCGCCCCGACGGACAGGTAGTTCACGCCCGTCCCGCCGTACTCGCGCGCGCCGGCGAGGGTGAGTCCGCCGGTGGCCTCCAGCTCCGCGCGGCCCCCGACCGCCGCCACGACCTCGCGCAGCAACGCGGGCGCCATGTTGTCCAGCAGCAGGAAGGTCGCCCCGGCATCGACCGCCTCGACGGCCTCCGCGACGGTCGTGACCTCCACCTGGACGGGCACGCCCGGAAACGCGGAAACCACCCGGTCGTACGCCGCCGCGACGCCACCGGCCGCGAGCTTGTGGTTGTCCTTGACCATCGCGACGTCGTACAGGCCCATGCGCTTGTTCGTGCCGCCGCCCGCGCGGACCGCGTACTTCTCGAGGATTCTGAGTCCCGGCGTGGTCTTGCGGGTGTCCAGGACGGTGGCGCCGGTGCCGGCGAGCGCGTCGGCCCAGGCCCGCGTGTGAGTGGCCACCCCGGACATGCGGCACAGCAGGTTCAGCGCCGTCCGCTCGGCGGTGAGCAGCGCCCGCGTCGGGCCGCTGATCACGGCGAGCACATCGCCGCGAACCACTCGCCCGCCGTCGTGGGCCTTCTCCGAGAATCGCAGCGTACGCCCGGAAGCCAGGTCGAACACCGCACGCGCCACGGCGAGGCCGGCCAGCACGCCGTCGGCGCGGGCGACGAGTTCGGCGGTGTCGGTCTGCTCGGCGGGGATGGTCGCGGCGCTGGTCACGTCGACGCCGTCGCCGAGGTCCTCGGCGAGCGCGTTGCTCACGATCGCGGTGACGGCCACCGGGTCGAGGTCGGCGGTAGCCAGCTCGGCGATCGTCTCCGGGGCCAGCTGCTCCAGCTCGGGAGCGGCGTGGCGGCTGGCGCGACGGGTCGGTTCAGTCATGGGACATCGGCTCCCAGGTTTCGGTCAGTGCTCCGGTGCTGTCCACGCCCGCGAGCAGGTGGCCGAGCCACTCGTCCCGGGCGTTCGGGTGGTCCTCGCGCCAGTGGCAGCCGCGCGTCTCCTCGCGCGCGGTGGCGGCGGCCACCAGGGCGCTCGCCACGGTGACGAGATTGGTCGCCTCCCAGGTGGCGTTGTTGGCCCGGGCCCGGGTGGCGCTGAGCTCGGCGAGGGCGGCGCCCGTCGCGGCGAGCGAGCCGGCGCTGCGCAGCACCCCGGCGCCCCGGGTCATGGCGCGCTGCAGCGGATCCTTGACCGCGTCGTCGACGGCCCAGGCCTCGGCGACCTCGACCGGCACGGGGTCGGCCTGCGGAGGCAGGTCGGCGGCCACGTCGTCGGCGATGCGCCGGCTGAACACCAGGCCCTCCAGCAGGGAGTTGGAGGCGAGGCGGTTGGCCCCGTGCACGCCCGTGCAGGCGACCTCGCCGCAGGCGTACAGGCCGGGGATGGAGGTGCGGCCGCGCAGGTCCGTGCGTACGCCGCCGGAGGCGTAGTGCGCGGCGGGCGCGACCGGGATGAGGTCGGTGGTCGGGTCGACGCCGGCGGCCAGGCACGACGCGGTGATCGTGGGGAACCGGGTGGTCAGGTCGGGCACGTGCCGGGCGTCGAGGAAGACATGGTCGGCGCCCGTGGCGAGCAGGACCCGGTGGATGCCCTTGGCGACCACGTCGCGCGGCGCCAGCTCGGCAAGCTCGTGCTGGCCGAGCATGAACCGCTTGCCGTCGGCGTCGACCAGGTGGGCGCCCTCCCCGCGCAGCGCCTCGCTGACGAGCGGCTGCTGGGCCGCGCGCCGGCCCTCGGCGCCCAGGTAGAGGGCCGTGGGGTGGAACTGGACGAACTCCACGTCGGTCACCGTGGCGCCGGCCCGCAGCGCGAGCGCCACCCCGTCCCCGGTGGACACGGACGGGTTCGTGGTGACCGCGAAGACCTGGCCCATGCCGCCGGTGGCCAGCACGACCGCCCGGGCGAGCACCGAGCCGACGCCGTCCTCGCTGCCCTCGCCGAGAACGTGCAGGGTGATGCCGCAGGCCCGGCCGTCGGCGTCGGTGAGCAGGTCGAGGACGAGGGCGTGCTCGATGAGGCGGATCCAGGGATCGCGGCGTACGGCCGTGTGCAGGGCGCGCTGCACCTCCGCCCCGGTGGCGTCGCCGCCCGCGTGCACGATCCGGTTGGCGTGGTGGCCGCCCTCGCGGGTCAGCATGAGCGACCCGTCCTCGTGCCGGTCGAACCGGGTGCCCCAGCGGATCAGCTCGCGGACCCGGGCGGGGCCCTCCGTGACGAGAACGTCGATCGCGGCGCGGTCGCCGAGGCCGACCCCGGCGACGATCGTGTCCTGCGCGTGGGCGGCCGGGGTGTCGAGCGGGTCGAGTACGGCGGCGATGCCGCCCTGCGCCCAGCGGGTGGAGCCGTCGTCGATATTGACCTTCGTCACGACGGTGACGTGCAGTCCCGCCTCGCGCAGGTGCAGGGCACAGGTCAGCCCGGCGATCCCGGAGCCGACGACCACGACGTCCGTGGTCTCGGCCCAGCCGGGCTCGGGGGCGGCGAGCCGGCGCGCGAGCGTGGTCTGCGACATGGGCCTATCCTCAGCCATCCGCCCCGGCCGGCATCGGGCGGCCCCATCGTCAGAACTCGCTGGGCTTTTTGCCCTTGATCGAGCCGGTGCGCTTCTTGCGGTCGTAGTCGCCGAGGAAGCAGCGCACGCCGCGGTCGCCGACGCTCCACATCAGCTCGCTGCCGCCCCAGGTGTCCCACGCGATGCCGCCGGTGCTGTCCAGCTCGCTCGCGGTCATGCCGAGGTACTCCGCGCCGAGCCGGTAGCAGTTCCTGCTCTTGGCCGTGGCCTGCGCGTCCTTGCCGGGCCACTTGCCGTCGCCCGGCAGCCACGTCCCCGTGTACTCCATGTAGTGCGGCTTGGCGCACGCGATGAACGCGATGTTGGTGACGTACTTCTTGTCGTCCGTGAGCGTGTCGTTGGCGCACGTGATGGCGAGCGGCTTCGAACCGCGCAGCCCGTCCTTCGCGGAGCCCGTACGGGCGACGATCTTCTCCAGTGTGTCGGAGATCTCCACGATCTCGCACCGGTACCACCGGGCGCCGCCCTGCCACTCGTGCTCGAGCGGCAGCACGGGCACGATCGACACCCGGGCGTCGTGGAAGTCCCCGCCCAGGAACGTGTTCGCCTGCTTCGCGCAGCTGGTGTACGCGGACTTGAAGCCGGCGTCGCCCGGGTCGGGCGGCGAGGTCCTGTCGCTCTGGGAGGCGGGCAGCTTGCCGACGTAGTACGTCTCCGTGACGTGCGATTGGGTGCACGGCACGGGCCGCTCGGCGAAGAAGGCGGCCAGCGTCCAGTCGACGACCTTGTCGTCGCCGGTCTTCGGCCGGCACACCCCGGCGTCCGGGGTGGGCACCTTCGCCTCCGGCAGGAGCGCCCAGTCGCCGCCGAGATCCCCGTCGCCGACGGTGGCCGCGCCACCGCAGCCGGCCAGCGACAGTGCCAGCGCCGCCACGACCCCGGCCACCAGCCTTCGCCTGCCTCGCCGCATGCCGCCCTCCCCACGATCAGCTCGAATTGCCGAGCATACGTGAGGGGTCCTACGTCAGCTCACCACCGCGAAGGCGACTTACCCTTGATCGACCCGGTGCGCTTCTTGCCCGGGTACGACCCCATATAACACCGCTCGCCTCGCTCGCCGATGCTCCACAGGCCCTCGCTCGTACCGTCGTGTATCCACTGGTAACCGCCCACGGCGTCGAGCGCGGCGACCGTCATGCCGACGTACCGGGCGCTGACCGCGAGGCAGCCGGCGGCGCCGCGATCGGAGGCCTTGTCCTCGCCCGGGAACTTGCCGTCCTTGGGCATGTACGTCCCGGTGTACTCGGCCAGGTGCGGCTTGGCGCACGGGACGAAGCGCAGGTCCTCGACGTGGTCGCCCTCGTCGGAGTAGTTCACGCACTGCACCGCCGCCGGCCGCTTGCCGCGCAGGCCGTCCTTGAGCGACGCGGCGCGCTCCGCGATGCCCTCGCCGTCGGCGGCCAGCTCGATCATCTCGCAGCGGTAGAACCTCGCCTCACCGCGCCACTCGAGGTCGGTGGGCAGCACGGGGGCGATGAAGACGCGGGCGTCGTGGTAGTCGTCGCCGAGGAACTTCGTCGCCTGCTTCGCGCAGTTCGTGTAGACCGTCTTGAACGCCGCGTCGCCGTACTCGGGCGGGGAGGTCGACTTGACGGCCTTAGCGTCCGTGATCTTCCCGACGTAGTACGTCTCGGTGGCGTGCCTGGTCTTGCAGTCGACCGGCGGGGCCACGAACAGGGCCAGGTCCCAGTCGATCGACTTCTCGCTCATGATGTTCGCCCGGCACACCCCCGACGCCGGCACGGGCACCTGGGCCTTGGGCAGGATCGCCCAGTCGCCGGTCAGATCGCCGTCGCCGGCCACGGCCGCGCAGCCGCCCAGCGCGAGCGCCGCCGCGGCCGCGAGGAGGGCCACCACCCGCCTCACCATTGGGACGGCAGCTTTCCCTTGATGGAGCCCGTCCGCTTTTTCTGCGGGTACGCCCCCAGATAGCAGCGGTGGGTGCGGTCGCCCATGTTCCATAGTGTCTCCGCGTCATCGGAGCCCGAGAAGATCCACTGGAACCCGCCGGTCGCCTGCATCTGCGACACGCTGTGCCCGGTGTAGACCGTACCCACGGCGAGGCAGCCGGCGGACGCCCTGTCGTAGAACGTCTTCTCGCTGGGGAACTTGCCGGCCTTGTGCGTGTACAGGCCGGTGAACTCCATCGTGTGCGGCTTGCTGCAGCTGATCCACGCGAACGAGGTGATCTGGTCGGAGCTGTCGACCTTGTTGTTGGCGCAGCCGATGGCGAGCGGCTTCTTGCCGCGCAGGCCGTCGCGGGCCGACGAGTTGCGCTTGACGAGCTTGCGGTTGGCCAGGACCTCCTGCAGCTCGCAGCGGTAGAACCGGGCGCCGGCCTGCCACTGGGTGTCCGTGGCCACCACCGGTACGACGGCCACCCGGGCCCGGTGGTAGTCGCCGCCGAGGAAGTCCGCGGCCTTCTTCACACAGGTCTGGTAGATGGACTTGAACTCCGGCTCGCCGGCACCGGGCGGATCGTCGAGGGCCACGGTCTTCTTGTCCGTGATCGTGCCGACGTAGTACGTCTCGGTGACATGCGCGGTCGTGCAGGCCATCGGCGGGCTGTCGAAGACGTCCAGTTCCCAGTCGACGGTCGTCGCGCTGCCGTCGCGGCACACGCTGTTGGCCGGCGGCGGCACCTTCGCCTCGGGCAGGATCGCCCAGTCGCCGGTCAGGTCCGCGTCACCAGCGGTCTTCACGCCGCAGGCACCGAGCGTCAGCGCCAGCAGAACCGCTGCCGCCACCGCCCCCAGCCGCCCCCGTCGCCGCATGCCACCATCTCCCTGATCTCCTCAAAGAGCGGCAGCATATGTGAGTACGACTCAGCGCGCGGCCCCGTCGGCGGCCCCCGTTGCCAGATCGTCACCACGCGCGAGATCGCCCACCATGCCCTCGACCGCGGCGGCCGGGTCGCCGCCGATGTCGATCACCCGGTTGTGCGCGTCGACATGCACGACGCTCGGCACGAAGGACCGCGCCGTGGCGTCGTCCATCTGCGCGTACGAGATGAGAATGACCAGGTCGCCGGGGCTCACGAGGCGCGCCGCCGCACCGTTGATGCCGATCACGCCGGTGCCCCGGGGACCCGGGATCACGTACGTCTCCAGGCGCGCCCCGTTGGTCACGTCCACGATCGCGACCTGCTCGCCCGGCAGCAGACCGGCCGCGTCGATGAGGTCCTCGTCCACGGTCACCGAGCCGACGTAGTGCAGGTCGGCCTGCGTCACCGTGGCCCGGTGGATCTTCGACTTGAGCATCGTGCGCAGAAACATCAGCGGATCTCCACGGCGAGGTTGTCGATGAGGCGGGTCGTGCCGACCTTCGCGGCCACGAGCAGGCGGGCGGGGCCGTGCGCGGGCGCCGGGCCGAGCGCCGGGTCGGTCAGCTCCAGGTAGTCCGGCACCACGCCGGGCTCGGCGGCGAGGACGGCGCGCGCGGCGCCCAGGACGTCCACGCCCGCCCGCGCCGCCGCCGCGCCCGCGCGCAGGGCCGCCGACAGGGCCAACGCGGCCGTCCGCTGCTCCGCCGACAGGTACCGGTTGCGACTGGACAGGGCCAGCCCGTCCGGCTCGCGGACGGTCGGCACGCCGACGATCTCCACGGGCAGATCGAGGTCGCGCACCATCTGCCGGATGAGTGTCAACTGCTGGTAGTCCTTCTGCCCGAAGTACGCCACGTCCGGCCGGGTGAGGTGCAGCAGCTTCAGCACGACCGTGAGCATCCCGTCGAAGTGGCCGGGCCGGCTCGCGCCCTCCAGCAGGGCGGCCAGCGGGCCGCCGGTGACCCGGGTGGCCGGCGCCCCGTCGGGGTAGATCTCGTCCGGCGCCGGGGTGAACACGACATCGGCCCCGACCTCCCGGCACAGGTCCAGATCGGCCGCCAGCGTGCGGGGATACTTGTCGAGGTCCTCGTTCGGCCCGAACTGCAGCGGGTTCACGAAGATCGTCGCGATGACGTGGTCGGCCTCCGCGCGGGCCGCGCGCAACAGCGCCGCGTGCCCCTCATGCAGGGCCCCCATGGTCATGACGACGGCGACCCGCCCGGTCAGCGCGCCACGCGCGGCCGCCAGGTCCGACCGCTTCGAGACAACCTTCATGCCGGCACCTCCGAGGCGTTGTCCGCGAAGACGCCCAGCAGGTCGCCGGCGTCGGCGGCGGGCAGGCGGCCCGACGCGATGGCCCGGTCGGCGGTGCGCCGGGCCAGGGCCACGTACGCCGGCACGCTCTCCGGCGCGGTCTGCCGCAGCACGGCCAGATGTCCGGCCAGGGTGCCGGCGTCGCCGCGGGCCACCGGTCCGGTGAGCGCGGCGTCGCCGTACGAGAGGGTGTTGTCCAACGCCGCGCGCAGCAGCGGCGCGAGCACCCGCTCGGGGTGCAGGACGCCGGCGTCGCGCAGCCGGTCCATCGCCTCGTTGACGAGCGTGACCAGGTGGTTGGCACCATGGGCGAGGGCCGCGTGGTAGAGCGGCCGATCGGCCTCGTCGATCCATTCGGGCACGCCGCCGAGGTCGGCGACCAGCCGGGTGGCCAGTGGCCGCACGTCGGCCGGGGCGGTCACGCCGAAGGAGATGCCCGCGAGCCGGTCGAGGTCCTCGGCCCGGCCCGTGAAGGTCATCGCCGGGTGCAGGGCGAGCGGGCGGGCGCCGGCGGCCGTGGCCGGGGCGAGCACCGCCGTGCCATGCGCGCCGGAGGTGTGGGCCACGACCAGGCCGGGGCGGATGGCGCCCGCCTCCGTGAGCCCGGCCACCAGCCCGGCCAGGGCGTCGTCCGGAACGGCGAGCAGCAGAAGATCAACGCCGTCGGCGACCGTATCGGCCGGCCGGATCTCGGCGTCGGGCAGGTAGCTTCGGATGCGGTCGCGGCTGGCGACCGAGACGGCCGCCGCGGAAACGACCCGATGGCCCGCGCGGATGAGCGCGGCCCCCAGTGTGGCGCCGACCCGGCCGGCGCCGATGATGCCCACGGACAGGGCCCTCATATATCGATCCAGTCCTCGAAGGTGGGTACCGGTCGTGTCCAGTATGCGTACCCTCGACGCCTTCTCGAAACACATTGTGGGGATCTTCACCGCGTAGGTTGGCCGGGTGACCCCAGCAGCCCCAACCTGGCGGATCGGGATGGAACAGGCGCTCTACGGCCCTGCCGGCTTCTTCACCACCGGCGCGGGCCCGGCCGCCCACTTCCGCACGAGCAGTCACGCCTCCGGCCCGTTCCTCACGGCCGTACTCGCGCTTCTGACCAGCCTCGACGCGGCGCTCGACAACCCCCCGGTGGTCGATCTTGTCGATGTCGGTGCGGGCCGCGGCGAGCTTCTGCTGGGCGTACGCGCGACCGCGCCACCCGCGCTGCGCGAGCGGCTGCGGCTCGTGGCCGTGGAGCTGGCCCCCCGCCCGGGCGACCTGCCGGCGGACATCGCCTGGACCGACCGGCTGCCCGACTCGGTGACCGGCCTGCTCACGGCCGTCGAGTGGCTCGACAACGTGCCGCTGGACGTCGTCCGCGAGGGCCGCTACGTGCGTGTCGACGACACGCTGGGCGACCCGGTCGCACCCGAGGACGCCGCCTGGCTCGCCCGCTGGTGGCCGGGGGACGGCCCGGCCGAGGTCGGGCGGACCCGGGATCTCGCCTGGGCGGCCGCCGTGTCCCGGCTGACCAGCGGCCTCGCGCTGGCGGTCGACTATGGACACGTCACCGGCGAACGCCCGGCGTCCGGCACGCTCACCGGCTACCGCGCGGGCCGGCAGGTGGCCCCGGTCGCGGACGGCAGCTGCGACATCACCGCCCACGTGGCGATCGACTCCGTAGCGGCGGCGGTCGGGCGCGCTCCGGCCGTACTCATGCGGCAGAGCGAGGCGCTCCGGGCGCTCGGGGCCGACGGACGGCGACCACCGATAAGCCTGGCCAGCACCGATCCGGCCGGCTACGTCCGTGCCCTGTCGGCCGCGTCGCTGGCGGCGGAGCTGACCGACCCCGGCGGGCTGGGCTCGCACTACTGGCTCCTGCACGGCGTGGGCGTGTCGCCGCCGGATCTCCTTCGCCCGCGGTAGCGACCCCAACGTCACGCGTTGGGTGCGGGCGGGCGCGACGCCGGGGACTACCATGCTCGGGTGAGCACGGACGCGCTGCGTGAGGTCACCGTCGGGACCGGGGCGGGGCTCGACACCGCCGACATGGTGCTCAACATCGGCCCCCAGCACCCCTCCACGCACGGCGTCCTGCGCCTGAAGCTCGTGCTCGACGGCGAGCGGGTGGTCTCGGCCGAGCCGATCGTGGGCTACATGCACCGGGGCGCGGAGAAGCTGTTCGAGGTCCGCGACTACCGGCAGATCATCGTCCTGGCCAACCGGCACGACTGGCTGTCGGCGTTCAGCAACGAGCTGGGCGTCGTGCTGGCCGTCGAGCGGCTCATGGGCATGGAGGTCCCGGAGCGCGCCGTGTGGCTGCGCACCGCGCTCGCCGAGCTGAACCGGGTGCTCAACCACCTGATGTTTCTCGGGTCCTATCCGCTGGAGATCGGCGCGATCACGCCGATGTTCTACGCGTTCCGGGAGCGGGAGACCCTGCAGGCCGTGATGGAGGAGGTCTCCGGCGGCCGGATGCATTACATGTTCAACCGGGTCGGCGGCCTCAAGGAGGAGGTGCCGGCCGGGTGGACGACCCGGGCCCGGCACGCGGTCGACTCCGTCCGCGCGGGCATGGCCGACCTGGACAACGTGATCCGGCGCAACGACATCTTCCTGGCCCGGACGGTGGGCGTGGGGGTGCTGACCGCGGCGGACGCGGCCGCCTACGGTGCTTCCGGCCCGGTCGCCCGCGCGTCGGGCCTCGACCTGGACCTGCGCCGCGACGAGCCGTACCTGGCCTACGGCGAGCTGGACGTGCCGGTCGTGACCCGGACGACCGGGGACTGCCACGCGCGGTTCGAGTGCCTGCTCGACCAGGTGTACGCGTCGCTGGACCTGGCGGCCGCGTGCCTGGACCGGGTCGACACCCTGCGCGGGCCGGTGAACGTGCGGCTGCCCAAGGTCGTCAAGGCGCCCGAGGGTCACACGTACGCGTGGACGGAGAACCCGCTCGGCATCAACGGGTACTACCTGGTCTCGCGCGGCGACAAGACGCCCTGGCGGATGAAGCTGCGCACCGCGTCCTACGCCAACGTGCAGGCGCTGTCGACGCTGCTGCCGGGCTGCCTGGTCGCCGACCTGATCGCGATCCTGGGTTCGATGTTCTTCGTGGTCGGCGACATCGACAAGTAGCTCAGCGCCAGCGGTCGTACTCCTCGGCGGCCCGCTGGCGCGGCACCGACCAGCTCCCGCCGGTGTAGGCGCCGCCGCCGCTGTTCGGCTCGCCGCCCCACTCGTCGTCGTCCTCGACCGCGCCGAAGTCCTGCAAGGGGCTCCAGTCGTACTCGGCGCCGACGTGCTGGTGGTCCTCGCGGTCGCGGTCGCGACCGTTGCTGCGATGGCTGCGCGGTGCCGCGTCGCCGCTCGCGCGACGCCGGCCCTCGTGGCGGCCGCCGCCCTCGCGCTCCTCCAACCGGCCGTCCCGGTGCTCGCGCGCGTCGGCGTCGCGGTGCGCCCGTACGAGCTTGGACTCGCGGGCGGTGCGGCCCTCTGTCTGGTCGCGCTCCTCGCGCCGCTCGCGTACGCCCCGCTCCCACTCGGGGTCGGCGCCCCGCTCCCACTCGGGGTCGGGCGCGGCCCGCCGGCCACCGCCCGTGTACGCCTGCGGCGACTCCCCGCGCGACGCGGGCAGCGCCCGCGGGGCGGGGCCCGCCTCGCGGGGCGGCACCCAGGTCGGCTGCGGCACGCCGTGGCTGCCCTCGCGCTCGGCGCGCCGGACGGCCGCCCAGCGGTCCTCGACACGCATCTCCGTGCCGTGCGCGTCGCTGCGCACCGAACTGCGGTGCTCGCCCACGCGCAGCTCGCGGCCGTGCTCATCGGCGCGGACGGCGGCCCACCGGTCGCCGTGCGCCGTGCCCTCCCACTGGCCCTCGACCACGGCGTCGCGCTGTCGATCGGCGCGACTGTCGGTCTCCCGACGGCGCCGGCCGCCGCCCGTGGGCTCGTGCCACTCCTCGGCCCGCCACGACTGCGGCGGCTCATCCCAGTCCTGCTGGCGCTCGCCGCGGGCGCCCGGGGTCCAGCGCGGGTTGCTGTCGTCCCAGTCCTCGAAGTCCTCGTCGGCCGCGCGGCGACGGCCGCCGCCGCGACGCGCGCCGGAGCTGACCGGCTCCTCGGCGTTGCGCGAGCCGTACACGGTGCCGCGCTCCTCGCCCTCGACGGTCATGGTGCGGCGGGTGACCTCGACGGTCTCGGTGCGGACCACGCCGGGGGCGCCCGGCGGCGCCGCCGCCTGGCGCTGCTGGGGGACGGCGCTGACCTGCTGCGCCGGGCGGCTCTGCAGCTCCTCGACCTGGACGCGCAACTGCTGGAGCTGGACCCGGACGGCCTCGATGCCCTCGGCCTGGTTGCGCACCCGCTCCACGGTCTCGGTCAGCACGTTGATCCGCTCGGTGAGCGTGCGGTGGGTGTTGCGGGCGGCGGTCGCCATGTCGTCCCGCACGTCGTTGCGAAGCTGGTCAAGCTCGCCGAGGAGAGTTTCCTGAAGCTCGATGCGCACCGAATCCGAGTCACGACGCAAGGTGATCGACAGTCCGATCAGGACCATCGTGAGAACGGCGAGCACTCCGCCGAGGCTCGTGACTCCGACCAGGAACAAAAGCGCTGCGAGGGGAGCGAGGCCCACCCCGCTCCAGAACAAGATCACGAGCGGCCGTGCCCCGCGCTGGTCCTGCTGGGAAACGGTGACCGGCATGGGTGAGAGGTTACTCAGGGTCGCCGGTCATGTGAAGCCGCCGACGTCAGGCGAGTGCCCCGACCCAGTGCAGCGACCGGGGCACCGCTGTGGTGTCGCGGCGGACTGGCTATCCCGCCGCTTTGCGGCCGGCTGAGGTCGCGATGCCCACGATCCAACCGACGATGAGGCCGTAGGCCGCGGCGTTCGCCGCAGCCAGAATCGCACTGTAGAGCGACGCGTCCCGGGTGAGGAACGCGGTGAGCATCGCGGCGAGTGCCGCCCCGAGTATCACCGCGAACCAACCCAGAAAGAACGCGCCCGCGCCCGCCGTCACGCCATTGGCGGCCACGCCGATGATCGCCGCAACGAAGATGATCAGCAGTAGTGCCCGCAGGTCGTGCGCGAGCACGTCCTTGCCGCTGAACGCCCACGCCGGCCAGGCGAGCGTACGCAGGAACAGGTCCCACGTGTTGTCGCCCTGCGCATGCCGTGCTGCCCATTCGGTGTACGCCTGATTACCGAAGGCCAGCACCAGTACGATGATCGCGAGTGTGCCCGAACTGGTGGCCGTACGGGCACGCGTGAAGATGGCCATGCCACTAAGTACCCATGGCTGACCGGACTCAGGCCTATCGGCTATTCGGTTGAGTGCTGGGTCAGGTAGTCGACGAATTTCGCCCGCAGCAACGGTTCCGTCTCGCCCAGCCCATGGCCCGTGAACTGCCGCCACAGCTCCAGGGCGTCGTCGATCGTGCCACCGATCGCCGACGGCGACCCGTCGAGCGCCTCGGCGTCGTCGGCGGTGGGCAGGTGCTGGAAAAGCGACCAGAAGAACTTCACGTCGCGCCGCTCCCGCGCCAGGGCGAACGCCCGTTCCCGCAGCTCCTCAGTGGAAAGCCCGTGGAGCGCGGTGCTACCGGATTCGTCGGCCATGGTCACACCATACCCACGACGCCGATCTTTAACGGGTGGATGTGCCCCACGCGTCCGTGCCACCCCACGTACCGCCCGGCTGGGCCGACCACGAGGTCGTCTGCGACGGCGGCGACGACCACAGGTCGGGCGACGTGCCCTGGCTGGCCGGCTGGGTCGCCGGGCTGGTGGTCCACACGTCGTCGCTCTCGGCGTAGTCGTCGAGCTCCGGCCGGCCGAACCGCTCGACCAGGCGGGTGGCCACGAGACCCACGCCGATGCCCAGCGCCGCGAAGGCCGCGTCGCCCCAACCCAGCCCGATCAGGCGCGTGTACGCCATGCCGATCGTCACCAGCGCCACGGCGAGCACCGTGCCGAAGACGCCACCCCGGCGGCCGAACGCGCTCGTGCCGCCGAGCAGGGCGATGCCCACGCCGAGGGCGGTCAGCAGCAGGCCGTCCGACGGCCCGGCCACGCCCCTGCTCGACGCCATCAGCACGCCGGCCAGCGCGGCCAGCGCGCTCGACCCGGCGAGCGCGACCACGGTCACCACGCCGGCCACGGCGCCCCGCCGGTCGGCGGGGTCACTGACCGGGCGGAACCGACCGACCAGCCGGCGTACCGCCGGCACGAGGCCGATCAGGCTGGCGAAGACGCTCAGCGCGCACACGCCGCCGAACCAGTAACCCGCGTGCGGGCCCGGGTTGTACGCGCTGACAAAGCTCAGCGTCTCCTGCGCCTGCATCCAGACCAGCAGGCCCAGGCCGGCACCGAGGCTCGCGGCCCAGGCGGGCACGTGCAGCCCGACCACGGCGACGCCGATGAGCACGCCGACGCCGGCGCCCACCGCGATCGCGACGCCGAGGGAGCCGGCCAGGCCGCCGGAGGCGTTCTGGGCGTAGTAGAGGGCGGCCGCGGCCGCGATGGGACCGACGGCGAGGTTGACCGCGCCGGCGCGCAGCGCCACCGCGCTGCCGACCGCGATCGCGCCCAGCACGCTGCCCTGCAGGAGCAGCCCGCGCAGCGAGTCACCGGAGAACGCCGAGGAGTTCTCGCGCAGCAGCAGGTAGGCCAGGCCGCCCACGAACAGGGCCAGCACCACCTCCCACAGGACGTGCACGAGCAGCCGGTCGCGGCCGGGCTCGCCGTCGGCGGGGTCGTCGAAGACGTAGTCGAGGTTCGGAGTCTGGGGCATGGGTGGCACCCTTCGGGGGAGGGTGAGGGTGTTGTCGTTCTCCGCTGGACTGACGGGTGCGCCAAGGGGCAGCACAGGCGCGGGCCGGTAGGGCTGCTGCGCCCCGTCGTCGAACGACATGATGTACGCCTCTCCAGGTTCGCTCGGCTCGCACGGTACCGCCCCAGGCCAACGTGCGACAGCCCTGCGGCGTTATGGGGTGTGCGTCGATTCCTCGTCGTCCGGCGACGGTGGCACCCGGCACGAGTGTTCGAGCCACAGTGCGGCGGCGACCAGCGCCAATCCGCCCACGAGGCCGGCGATGGCCGGCATGAGGTTCTCGTCGGCGACGCGCAGCGTGCCGCGCTCGATGAGGGCCCAGACGGCCAC
Organism: Luedemannella helvata; assembly: GCF_039528415.1. Lineage (NCBI taxonomy): Bacteria > Bacillati > Actinomycetota > Actinomycetes > Micromonosporales > Micromonosporaceae > Luedemannella > Luedemannella helvata. Next base: position 88,397 of record NZ_BAAALS010000011.1, on the reverse strand, counting down.
CCCGCCGTACGCCCCGCCGAAGATCGCGCCGGCCAGTGACGACGCCTTGGCGAGCACCACCCAGCGAGCCACCAGCAGCGGGTCCACCCGGGGCGTACCGGGCTTGCGGTCGATGCGCACCTTTGTATTGCGCGCCGCCACGGCCTCGACCACGGCGAGCGCCGCGAGCGTCACGCCGGGCAACCAGTTGAGGCTCGGCAGGTCGCCGTAGAAGCGGTTGATGACGATCCACGCCAGTGCGGCCGACGCCAGGCCGGCGACGACGAGGGTGCCGGGGCTGGTCGGGCGCAACGAGGGCTGTGGCGAGCCGTTCGGCCGCCCGGCATCGGAGGGTGGTTTGCCTGGCTCGCGCGTACTCATTGCTCGCAGGCTACCCCAGCGCGACATCCGGCCGGGCCGTCAGCCCGGCGACGTCGCCCGCGGCGGGCTGCTCGTTGATCAGTTCGTACACGAAGCCGTGCCCCGGCAACAGGCCGAACGGCTCGATGTCCAGCCACGGGCGCAGCACGAAGGCCCGCAGGTGGGCACGCGGGTGCGGCAGGATCAGCTCGGGGTCCGTGGAGATCACCGGCTGCCCGTCGCCGCCCCAGACGGCGATGACATCAACATCAAGCGTACGGGGGCCGAAAGGCCGCTCGGGGTCGCGTTCACGCCCGGCCGCGCGCTCGCACGCCCGCGCGCGGGTGAGCCAGGCGTGCGGGTTCTCGTCGCCGTCCTCCGCGATGAGGACCGCGTTGAGGTACGGCGGCTGGTCGGGGTCGCCCCACGGCGGCGTCTCGTACACCCCGGACACGACGCGCACCAGCTCGCCGAGGGTGGCGACGGCCAGTTCCAGGTTCTTTTCCCGGTCGCCGAGGTTGCTGCCCAGGGCCAGCACCGCCCGGCTCACGCCGGCCGTCCCCGGGTGAGGGTGACGGCCACGTCGGTGAACGCGTGGGCGATGGGCGCCTGCGGCTTGTGGACCGTGACCGTGGCGGTGCCGACGCGCGGGTCGGCCAGGCAGGCGTCGGCGAGCCGGCCGGCCAGGGTCTCGATGAGGTTCACCGGGTCCCCCTCGATGATCTCCACGAGCCGGTCGGCCAGCTCGCCGTAGTGCACGGTGTCGGCCACGTCGTCCGACGTGGCCGCCGGCGCGAGGTCGAGGGCGAGCACCACGTCGACCACGAAGTCCTGCCCCTGCTCGCGCTCGAACTCGTAGACCCCGTGACGCCCGCGGGCCGTGAGCCCGGTCAACGTGATCACATCACTCATCGGGCGTCCTCCGTCGCGCGCCACACCTTGAGGGCGTCCACCGACCCGAGGACGTCGTGGACGCGTACGCCCCACGCGCCGGCGGCGGCGGCGAGCACGGTGACCGCGACCGTCGCGGCCTCCCGTCCGTCGACCGGGCGCGGCTCGCCGGCGGCGTCCGCGAGCAGCCGGCCGAGGTACGACTTGCGGCTGGCGCCCACCAGCACCGGGTACCCGAGCCCGATGATCTCGTCGAGGCGGGCCTGCAGGCGCCAGTTGTGCTCGGCGGTCTTGGCGAACCCGAGACCGGGGTCGAGGATGATGCGGTCGGCCGCCACGCCGGCGGCGAGCGCGTCGTCGGCCCGCTGGCGCAGCTCGTCGCGCACCTCGGCCACCACGTCGTCGTAGACGGCGAGCTGCTGCATGGTGCGCGAGTGCCCGCGCCAGTGCATGAGGATCCACGGGCAGCCGGCGTCGGCGACCACGCGGGCCATGCCCGGGTCGGCGAGGCCGCCCGACACGTCGTTGACCACGCTGGCCCCGGCCGCGAGCGCGGCGGCGGCGACCTCGGCGCGGGTGGTGTCGATGCTCGTGGGCACGCCGGCCGCGCTCAGTGCGGAGATCACGGGCAGGACGCGGGCGGTCTCGGTGGCGGCGTCGACCCGGCCGGCCCCCGGGCGGGTGGACTCACCCCCGACGTCGACGAGGCTTGCCCCTTCTGTGTGCATTCGCACGCCATGTGCGACGGCCGCCTCCAGATCCGCATACCGTCCACCATCGGAGAAGCTGTCCGGCGTCACGTTGAGCACGCCCAACACGACCGGACACCGTGAGCGGCGGAGGGGGACGGCGCTGAACGGGACAGTCACCACACAGACGTTACGGGTCGACCGGTTGCGACTGGGCACGGGAGGTGCCGTTTCGTCCGCGTTGAGAGATTGTCCGATCCCGCTGGGTGGACACCTGTTCGGATGGGCGCGACCTGGGCATTTGGCTGCCGCCGACCGGCTGGCTAACCTTCGCGGCGAGGCTGATACGTGACGGGGAGGCACGGGCTGCAATATTCTGTCCAGCGGGCGGGTAGTGCAGGCACCTTCGACGCGGATCGGTGCATTAGGAAGGCGGCACCTGGTTCCACTCGGGCGGATTTTCCGAGAGGCTGGGCGCACATGCACCGGGGAGGTCTAACCATGATTGTCACCACACTCGCCCAGGTGGCGTGGGACCAGCTCGCTCACTCTGCGAGCATTCCCGCTTACGCTGAGCTGATAAATGTCCCGTTTGCGCCGGAACCGAAGGAAATCAACACCGACGGCGTCCTCACCTTTCTCGCCACGAAGATCACTCCGATTCTTCTGGCTGTACTCGGCGTGATCTTCCTGAGCCGCGCCGGTAAGGGCGAAATGTCGCGCGTGTTGACGAGTTCCGCTATCGCCATCGTGGGTCTCGCGTTCATCGCGGGTGCCGCGACGCTCTTCTTCGTCGGCGAGAGTCTCGTCTCGCTGCTGTTCAAGTAGGCCACCATGCGGCTGCGGACGGACGACGACATCTACCGGGCGAGGCTCGTCTATCTCGGTCCGCCCGGCTACACCCTGCCGATCCAGCTGCCCTACGCGCAGTACGGGCTGTTCATCCTGCTCGTGCCGCTCTTCATGTTCGTCCACTACGTCTTCACGCGGACCATCGACCCGTTCCCCGCCTGGGAGATCGCGCTCGCGATGGTCACCACCTCATATATCTGGCGCCACGTCGACCCCGACCGACCCGCGCGCACGGTCATCCGCACAGCCCTGACCGACTGGCGCGGCGCCAAGGCCGGCGCCGACGACGTCCGGTCCCCCCGCCTGGTGGCCCGTCGCATCCGGGTCCGTGAGGACGTCGTATGACACGTCAGCATGACGATCTTGACGATCTCGAGGACCTCGACGCCGGCCTGCTGGGAGTCGACCCGGTGACCGGCGCGGGCACGGGCCGGGTGGCCGTGTTCGGGGCCCCGGCGCCGGTCCCGCCACCCCCGGCCAACGGCAGAAAATCCGGGAGTACGGGCCGTCGCGCGCGCCCGGACCTCGACTCGCCCTTCCTCGACTTCTTCGACGGCGAGGAGCCCGTGTCCCCGCCCGCGGCGGGGTCCGTGTCGCCCGCCCCCGCCAGCGGCGGACCCGCCCGCGTCACCCCGCCGTTCAGCACGGCCCCCCGCCGGGCCGCCCCCGCCGCTGGCGGCGAGCCGCGCACCGCGACTCCCCGGCCCGGTGACCAGCGGGTCGTCGCTCAGCCCGGCGTGACCGGCCCGTCCGGCGAGCACCGCATCGTGCCGCGCGTTGGCGGGCCCAGCGGCGAGCACCCCGTCGTCCCCGCGCCGGGGACACGGCCCGCCAGGGCCACCGGCGAACACCGCGACACGCCGCCGCCCGCCCGGGTCGGCGGACCGACCGGCGAACACCCCACGGTCCCCGGAACGCGAGCGGGCGGGCACCGCGACGTGCCGGGAGCACGGGTCGGCGGACCGACCGGCGAACACCTCGCGGTCCCCGCGCCGGGCGCGCGAGCCGGCGGGCCCACCGGCGAACACCGCGTCGTACCCGCGCCCGAAGCGCGAGCCGGCGGGCCCACCGGGGAGCACCGGATCGTGGTGCCGCCCGGTGGCCGCGTCGGCGGGCCGCCCGCCAGCGCCGGCTCCTCGCGCGCGGGCGTGCCGCCCCAGGCCCCGCCGGCGAACCTGCCGGCCCGGGTCGAACCCGGCCGCAACACCGGTCGCCGGGCAGCGCCCGGCCGCGCCGACGGGGCCGGTGGCCCGCGGTCCCCGCGTACGCCATTGCCCCAGAACCGCACGGCGGCGCCGAGCCGGACCCTCGCCCGGACCACCGCATCAGCCCGCAATGCCCCACCGCCCGCAGCCCGCGCACCCAAGCGCAAGGACCGCGATCCCGCGGTCGAGCTGGCCATGACGGAGATCGCGGGCCACCTGACGTTCACCCCGCACACGGTCACGGCGTGGTACTGGCTGCCCGAGGTGCGCTGGGCCTTCCGCCCGGACGCCGACCGCGAGGCGCTCATCATCGCGATCTCCGAGCAGTACGCGGGCCTGGCCGGGTTCCGGCTGCACCTGCGGCGCACCACCCGGCCCTTCCCGGCCGACGAGTGGGCGCGCGTGGCCGACCACAACACGCACCGGCCGCTGCCGGATGTGCCCGGCGCGCCGAGCTGGGGCGACCACCTGGTCAACGCCCAGCGGCACCTGCTGCAGGTCAACCACGCCGAGGGGCAGACGTTCCTGGGCATCACGTTCGCGAAACGGACCCTGGGCGACACGCTGGCGGAACGCTTCGGCGCGCTGTTCGGGCGCGGTACGAGCGACGGCGAGCGGCGCCGGTGGGCGCGCACGGTCGAGCAGTTCGACGAGGTGCTCGGCGCGTTCGGCATGCGCGGCCGGCGGGTCAGCGCGGCCGAACTGGAATGGCTGCTCTACCGGTCGGTGGCGCTGTGCATGGCGCCGCCGTCGCTGCTGTCCGGGCAGGCGTCCGGCACGTGGGAGACCGGCGACCTGCTCGCGCTCACCGAGCAGATCGAGCGGTTCCGCTCGCCGTACGGGGCGACGACCCGGCTGGTCAACCGGCTCACCGGCGAGGAACGGCACGTCGCCGTCCTCACGGTCGGCCGGATGGAGCCGCTGGAGATCCCCGAGCGGCACGAGCCGTGGCTGCACTTCCACGAGCGGCTCCCCTGGCCCATGGAGATCTCGTCGCGCATCGACGTCCTCGGGCCCGGCGACTCGTTCCGCAACCTGGAGCACCGGCTGCGGATGATCCGCTCCCAGCAGCTGGACTACCTCTCCCACGGCATGGACGCCCCGCCCGAGCTGGAACGACTCGCCCAGCGGGCGCTCGTGCTCGGCGACGAGATGACCACCGGCCTGCCGGTCGACTCGTCGCGGGTGCACGGGTGGCACCGCATGGCCGTCAGCGGCGCCACCCGCGAAGAGGCGCTCGAACGGGCCCGCCGCGTCATCCAGCTCTACCAGCGCGAGATGCGCATCTCGCTGCAGCACCCGAAGGGGCAGGACAACCTGGCCCGCGAGTTCATCCCGGGCGAACCGCTCGCCAACACCGGCTACCTGCGCCGCATGCCGGTCAAGCTGCTCGCCGCCGCGCTGCCCCAGGCCGCGTCCACGGTCGGCGACCGGCGCGGCGACCTCATCGGGCGTACGTCCGGCACCAGCCGGCGGCCCGTCTTCCTCGACCTGCACTTCCCCATGGAAGTGCGGGAACGCTCCGGCCTGGCCGTGTTCGTGGCCGAGCCCGGCGGCGGCAAGTCGACGCTGATGGGCGCGCTGGGCTACCTGGCCGCACGACGGGGTGTCCAGGTCACCCTGCTCGACCCGTCCGGCCCGCTGGCGCGGCTCACCCAGATGCCGGAACTTCGCCCGTACTCCCGGGTGTTGAACCTGACCGGGTCCGAGCAGGGCACCCTCGCGCCGTACGCGCTGATCCCCACCCCGCAGCGGGCCCACTTCCCCGACTCGCCCGCAGGTGAGCAGGAATTCGGCATCGCCGTGTCCAACGCGCGCGCCGAGCGGCGCATGCTCGTGCAGGACATCTGCTCCATGCTCGTGCCGCCGCAGGTCGCCCGCGAGGCGGCCACCGCGACCGCGTTCCGGCACGCCGTCCGGCAGGTGCCCGCCGAGGAGTCGTCCACTTTGGACGACATCGTTTCCGTCCTGCAGAGCGTCGACGACGACAGCCGCGAACTCGGCAACCTGCTGCTCGACACCGCCGAGATGCCGCTCGCGCTGCTGTTCTTCGGCTCGCCGCCGCCCGGCACCCTCGGCGACGACGCCATCCTGACCGTGATCACCATGGCCGGCCTGCGCCTACCCGACCTCAAGATCGAGCGGGAGTACTGGTCGGCGGAGGAGCAGCTCGCCCTCCCCATGCTGCACACCGCCCACCGCCTCGCCGTACGCCGCTGCTACGGCGGCGCGATGGACTCCCGCAAACTTGTCGGCCTCGACGAGGCGCACTTCATGGAAGGCTGGCGGTCCGGCCGCTCCTTCCTCGTACGCCTGGCCCGCGACTCCCGCAAGTGGAACCTCGCCGCCCTGGTCGCCTCCCAGAACCCCCGCGACATCCTCGGCCTCGACGTCCAGAACCTCGTCTCGACGGTCTTCGTCGGACGCATCGCCGAGGACGCCGAGATCGCCGCCGAGGCGCTACGCCTCCTACGGGTCCCGGTCGACGACGGCTACGAAGCCGTCCTCGCCGGCTTGTCGCAGGTCGACGCCGCGTCGTCGCAACGCCTGGGGTTCCGCGAGTTCGTCATGCGCGACGTGGACGGACGCGTACAGAAGACGCGCATCGACGTCTCGTACGTGCCGGGTCTTTTGGAGCACCTGGACACCACCCCCGCCGCGCCCGACAGCGCGGCGACCGTCGAGGTTGAGCCGGAGGACTAGACGTGTACGCCTGGACGCGCCGGCACGCCGCCCGGCGGGATGCCACGGCACCCGCCACTTCGAAGCAGCGATGGTTCTCGTTCCTCCTGGCACTCGGCGTCATCGCCATGGCGACCGTCTTCTTCCCCTTCGCACCGGCAGCAGCGGGGCCAGCGGCACCGGTCGCCCAGGCACCCGGCCTGTGCACGGTCAAGGAGTGGCAGGCCGATATTCAGGGGTGCGTAGAACGACTCAAGGACGTAACGGCGCAACGCGTCCAATGCCTCAAGGCCCCCACCCCCGAAGCTCCCGACTCCGGCGTAGCCGGATGGTTCGCCACCCGCCCCGAGGCCGGCAAGCACGACGGCCAGAAGGGTTACTACACCTCCTACGGCTACGCCGGTTATTCGTACACCACGTACGACGTAGGTGGGTGTGTGCCCACGCTCATGCATCCGGACTACAAGTTCGAAAACACCGTGGCCAATGGCGAGTTCATGCTCGCCACCGGCGTCATCGGCGCGTCCAACGCACTGCGGGAGCGCGCGTGGGACCCCGGCCTGATGTGGGGCTGGGCGGACCCCCTGGTCGAGAAGGCAACCAAAGCCGTCTACGAGAAGGTCTTCACGGTCTTCGGCGCGGTCACGCTTGCCATCGTCGGTCTCTACCTGCTGTGGCGGTCGAGGCAGGCCGAGATGAGTGCGGCGATGACCACGGCCGCTTGGGCCGTCCTCGTCGCCGTGGCGGTCACCGCGATCGCCTCCTGGCCCGTCCTCAGCGCGCACCTTGCCGACCAGGCGCTTGTCTCGTCTCTTTCAGTTGTTCACGACGCGGTCGGCCCGCCGTCCGACGCCATCCCCGAGAGTGAGTGCAACCGCGAGAACAAGGCGTCCTGCCAGGACATTCGACCGCCCGCCGTACGCGCCAGCGACCTGACGGTCGAATCGATGCTCTACAAGAACTGGCTGCGTGGCGTGCTCGGTTCTGCCGACAGCGTCACTGCCCAGAAGTACGGCCAGGCACTATATGAGGCACGGTCGTTTTCTTGGGATGAGATCGAAAACATCCGCAATGATCAGTCACAGCGCGAACCGATCATTCAACGCAAAAGCACCCAGTGGATGAAAGTCGCCGAACAGATCCGAACCGAGGATCCGGAGGCTTACGAGTATCTGACTGGCGCGAAGGGCATGGACCGGATCGGGGCCGGATTCATTGCGCTACTCGCTTCGGTGCTGTTCGCGATGTTCGACATCGTCGCCTCCCTCCTGGTTCTTCTCGGATTCTTAATCTTCCGGTGGGCCGTCATCGCGGCGCCCATTCTCGGCACAGTGGCGCTCCTTCGCCCAGCCAGCGGTGGATTCCGGCGGCTGGTCAATGCCGTCGTCGCCGCGCTGTTCAACATCGTCATCTTCGGCACGGGCGCCGCTATCTACCTTTTCGCCGTGGACTTGATCATGAGCACGGCCACACTGGCGGGCTGGCTACAGGTCGTGTTGGTGTGGCTCTGCGGCGTCGTGGGTTGGCTGCTACTGCGACCGTACCGACGCATCACCCAACTCGGCGGGCGAGACCCAGCAGCGGCGATCGCGTCGCCGGGCAGTTGGCATCGGCGGTTCCTGCGCGACGCGCGGGACGTGGCGACGCTGGCGGTCACCCTGCCGGCCGCCGAGGAGGCCATCACGCGGGGCAAACCCGGCCAGCCGGCCCCGCCGACACGGACCGAGCAGCGCCCCGACGACAACCAGCGACCCGAGTTCCGGCCCGACGGCGTTCCGCCGACGCCCGACGGTGCGCCGGCTCCAGCGCCTGCGTCCGCTCCGGCACCCCGCCGGCGCATGCCGCCGCCCGATGGTGGTGGGTGGAGCGAGCCAGGCACTATCGAGACCGCGCCAAGCTACTCGGTCTATCGCCCCGGCCGCAGCAATGTGACCCCCGAACGCGCCACCCCATCGCGGCCGGCGATGCGGGCGGAGGCGCGACAGCAGGACTAACGCCGGCCGGCGGCTGAGCACGGCACCGGAGGGAGGAGCCGACGTGCGCAACGCGATGATGCGGCTCGGTGTGCGGGGCACGCTCGTCCTCGTACTCGCGATTCTCGTGGCGGCCGTCGTCGGCATCGCCCGGCTCGTCGGCGACGCCGCGCCGCGCCGAGAGCCCGCCCCGGACAGCGCCGCTGGAACGGTGCCTTCCACGGTGGACCCGACCGAGGGCCACGACGGAGTAGTTGCCACCTCTAAGCCACCCGCAGACGATCCTGCCGTACGCGCCGCGGCCAACAGCTTCATGAAGGCCTGGCTCCGCTCGGATCTCGCCGCCCAGGCCTGGCACGACGGCATCGCGAAGCTCGCCACAGACGACCTCGTCGACAAGCTCGACGGCGTCGACCCGGCCACCGTCCCGGCGACCCGCACCACTGGCACGGTCGAGATCGTGGCCAAGCAGGCGGACTTCGCCCAGGTCAACGTGCCCGTGGACTCCGGCACCGTCAGCCTTCGGCTGCGCCAGGCGGACGGCCGCTGGCTCGTCGACGGGGTGGACTGGGAGCGGGTATGACGGGGCCCATCGGGACTGCGGCAGCCGCCACGGCAGCGGCGAAGGCGGCCCGACCGGCCGGGCGGGCACTGCGACGGGGCCTCATCGCTGGCGGCGTGGTCGCGCTGCTCTGCCTGCTCTGCATCGGCGGCGCAACGATGAGTCTCCTCGGCGGGCTCACCGACGACCCCGCGACGACCGCGCTCAACGCGAACTGCGGAGCCGGCGTGAAGGTCGACCCCAACACAAAGCTGCCGCAGATCGGCGGCCTGACGTCCGACCAGGTACGCAACGCCGCCATCATCATCCAGGTGGGCCAGCAGATGCGCGTACCGGCGCGCGGCTGGGTGATCGCTATCGCGACCGCGCTACAGGAGTCGCGCCTGAGCAACCTCCCCCACCTGGGCAACCGTAACGACCATGACTCCATCGGGGTGTTCCAGCAGCGCCCCAGCCAGGGCTGGGGCACCGTCGAGCAGCTGTCCGACCCGGCGTACCAGGCCCGCAAGTTCTACGAGAAGCTCATCAAGGTCCGCGCCTGGCAGACGCTGGCGCTGACAGTGGCAGCGCAGCGCGTCCAGATCAGCGCCTATCCGGACGCCTATGCCAAGCACGAGGCCCAGGCTTCGGACATCGTGGATGCCCTCACCGGCGGCGCGGCCCGCTCCGTGATCAACGTCGCGGCGGTGCGCTGCGCAGCGCCCGGCGAGATCGCCGCATCCGGCTGGACGGTGCCGCTGAAGGGACCCATCACCTCGGGCTACCGCACCCTGTCACGCCCAGGGCACGACGGCGTCGACATCGGAGTCGCGAAGGGAACCGACGTCAGGGCTGCGGCGTCAGGGGTCGTCCTGACGGCCGTCTGCAACGCACACATCGGTGTGCGGTCGTATAGCTGCGATCGGGACGGTGGGATCTTCGTGCAGGGCTGCGGCTGGTACGTCGACATCGAGCACGCGGGCGGCGTTATCACCCGGTACTGCCACATGCAGCAGCGCCCGTTCGTCGTGCCCGGTCAGATGGTCGCGGCTGGCGATGTCATCGGCAAGTCGGGCTCCAGCGGCAACTCCTCCGGCCCTCACCTGCACTTCGAGGTGCACCTCAACAAGGACGCCAGCGACACCGGGGCGACGAATCCCGTGACCTTCATGGCGGCCAAGGGCGCCGCTTTGACAGGATCGGGGGCATGACCGGCAGCCCACCAGCCCCGATCGTGCCCGTACCCGCCGCGAGCCAGTCCACCCTGCGCGGTCACCGAGTAATCGTTGGCGTGCCCGGCCTCGGCTGGCGCGGTGACCTGCGCGCCGACGACGCCGTGGTCCGTGGCAGCCGTACCTTCGTGCCCGTCATCACGGAGCAGGACTACTACCGCGCCGAGACCGACGACCTGGAGGTCTTCGCTCCGCTCGTGCCGATCGACCGGGTCTGGGTCGAACAGGTCGCCGAGGGGTGCAGCCCGATGCTCGTCACCATCACACTCGACGCACCGCCCCAGCGCGCGCCGCTGCCGGCTTCACTTGCCACCAACATCACGGGAGCGCGAGTAGTACGCGGCGTGCCTGACGGACACATTCGTGGCCTTCGGGCGGTCACCGAGATCTACGACAACGACAGCGGTGCGGCCTGCGCCCGAGTCTGCGACGAAGCCGAGTGGTACGCCTGGGCACTAACCGGCACTACGCCTGCCACTGTCGAGGTGGCCGTTGACCTGCTCTGGGTGGAATGACGCTCAACTCTTGGGATGAGCGCCACAGACCCGCCAGCCACTGGCGTTGATCACGTCGAAGGTCCAATAACGCTGGCCACTCGGTGTCACGTCCTCTGGGTACCGGAATAGCATCCGAACCTCCACCTGCGCGCGGTCGCCCGAGGTTTCAGCCGTTGTCATGCTTCCCCAGGACACCCTCGCTTCCGAGTCCATCTGTCCCTTGACAGCACTCGTCGCTTCTTCGGCGGTCCAGTCTGAGCAGATGAACAGTCCAACCTTCGCCGCGTCTTCCTCCACAAACATCGCAGTTAGCATTTGTTGAACGGACGCTGTGGGCGTGGAGCGGTCAGGTTCGGTGGCCTTCTGGTAGACGAAGACGCCGGTCGCGAGCAGGGCGGATGCCACGCCGATGACGGCGAACAGCACGATGGGCAGGATCGTGCGGGCCGCCTTCCGTCCTTTGGACGGCTGTGGCGGCGTACTCGTTGAAGGGGTTTCCGACGGTCCCGACGGGGCGCTCTGCTCCGACAAGTCAGCCACGGTCTCAGCGTAGCCGCTACGCGCCGGTGAGGTCTTCGACGGCGTGGTCGATGCTGGCGTACGAAACGGTGATCCGCTCGCCGCGACGGGACCTGGCCGGGTGCGGTGGCCGGCGGGCACGGGTCCGGTGTTTTCGTGGAGGCGCTTGGGGATGGCTTAGGTGTCCGGGCTACCGGGGCGACTTCATACAGCCTGGTCCCGAGTGTTGAGGTCCGCGATCACGGACTCCGGAAAGACAAGATGGCCGTAGGGAACCGATGTCTCCGAGACAGGCTCGCGACACGCTGCCAGCGTGTCTGTCAAGTTCTGCGAGTACGGGGGATGCCGAATCAGGTACTGATTGACTACTGTCTCTGTTGAAGCGGTGCGCTTCGCGACTACCTGGCCTCGGCAGCCAATGCCGGCAGCCGTGATGACCCTGAACGCAGGGAGCGCCCGCCATGTCACCCGTCGCCGGAGTTCCACCCAGCCTGGCAGACCACTTCGACGACCTTGCTGCTGGTTACGGCGGCGCGGCGGCGATTGCGGTGCTCACGGCCGCGCAGGGAACGAAGCGACGGCTGCTGGTGCGTGCGGTGGTTGACGAGTTGCCCCCGGACGCGGCGCAGCCCTTGATGGATCTCCTGGTTGCGGCGGAGCGGGCAGCGCCTGATCCCGTCGCGAAGCTACTCACTGCGCCACATGTTGATGCCTGGCTTTCCGACGCGCTACGGCGACTCGGCGAGGGGCGAGCGGCCGTGCGTGACCGTATCAGGAGCGAGCTGGCCGCCTTCGCGGCCGCCGCCGCGGCCGCCGCGCAATTGACGTTCGAGCTGCGCCTGGACAACGCGTCGCCGGACCTTGTACTGCCAGGGCTCGGCGTGGCCGTCGGCATCGGCACCGGTGCGGTGACCATCCGTGGTGATGTCGCGAGCGTCGCCGTCCTGGGCCCGACCCGTGAGCTGAGGATAGGCCGGCTGTCGACCGCCACAGCCGACACGCCGGCTTGGCTGCCGGTGCGGCGCCTCTCCGACGGTGATCCGGAGGTGTTGCTCGACGATATTGACCCGTACCGGTCCTGCTACTCGTGGCCGCCCCTCGACCGGCTGTCGGACCAGGACTTCGACCGGTTGCGCACTGCCTGGGCCGAGGCGACCCGGATACTCGACCACGAGCACCCTTGCCACGCAGACGGCGTCCGGGCCGCGCTCCGCTGCGTCGTACCTGTGATGCCGCCGTCAGCCGGTCACACGGTTAGTGCTGCCTCACGGTTCGCGTATGGGGCCATCGCGATTTCCCCGACGGACAACGCCCAGCAGTTGGCGGAGCTCGCGATCCACGAGGTTGCGCACATGAAGCTGTATGCGCTGCTCGAACACGTGGACCTGTACCTGCCGGGCGGAGCACTGCATTATGCGGCCTGGCGGCCGGATCCGCGGCCTGTGGGTGCTCTCATGCAGGGAACGTACGCGCATCTCGCCGTCGCCGACTATTGGCGGTTGCGGCGCCCCGGTCTTGACGGCCCCTGGGCGGACTACGAGTTCACCCTGTGGCGGCGCCTGGTCAGCGACAGTATCGCCTCGCTGCTCAGCTCCTGCGAGCTGACACCGGCCGGCGAACGGTTCGTCCACGGCATGGCCGGAACAGTCCAGAGCTGGGACAGCGAGCCGGTGAGCGGCCGTTGCGTGCGCCTGGCGGAGGACGTCGCCCTGGGTGGCCGGGTGCGCTGGTGTCTGACGAACTTCGCCGCGCCCTCAGCATTCGTGGCCCGGCTTGCCTCGGCCTGGCGGCGGGGTCAGCCGTGTCCGTCACATGAGCCGCCAGCAGTCGATGCGAAGCCGGCCACCCGACTGGCGCGGGATATGCCGAGGCTGCACCTCGCCGCCCGCGCGATAGCGGGTGGGGCCGATGCCGGCTCCTCCGCCGATGCCCTCCTCGTCGCCGGCGACTACGACACCGCGGCCGTACGCTATGTCGCCGCGATCGAGGAGGGCGGCGGAGTCGACGACTGGGCTGGCCTTGCCGTGGCCTGGCACCGTCGTGGCCGTCCCGACATGACCGGTGAGAAGACGTATCCGGCGGTGCTGCGCGACCTCTTCACCGCACTCGCTCACCGATATCCGCACCCCGCGCCGGAAGAACTGGCGGAGTGGCTCACGACCAGACCGAGTCCGCCGTTCGGCCGTTGAACCGGCCACTTCGTCGACCCGATGAGATGGAACTCCGGCGATACAATCGGAAACGCCGCGGCGCGATCCACCACACCATTCGCGCATCGTGGCCGGGAGGACTGATTGACAGTTCGAGATGACCCGAAGCGCCCCCCGCTGTACTTCTTTCTCAGCTACGCCAGAAGTGACGATTCTGAACTGATCCGCACGTTCTTCAATGACCTGAGCGCTGAGGTGCGGTCGTACGCCGGCGTGTCGCCCGGCGTACCAGTTGGGTTCCTCGATGACGAGACCTTGAACCTTGGCCAGTACTGGTCCGATGAGCTGGTCTCGGCGCTGCTACGGACTCGTACCTTGATCGCGTTGGCCTCCCCCCGCTATCTCGGCAGCGAACCATGTGGTCGCGAGTGGAAAGTGTTCGCCGACCGCGTTCGAGCGGCCACGGCGCGCGGGCAACAGGCAGCGTCGGCTCATATGACGCTTCTCTGGCTGCCTCCGCCAAAGCTGCCGCGCTTTGTGGAAGAAACGCTCTACGACGGAGATTTGCCTCCCGTCTACGGGAGGGCGGGCCTACGCCAGCTCATGCGACTTCAGGATCATCGGGATCACTATTTCCGCTTCATCGCGGAGCTCGCGCAGCGGATCGTCCACGCCGCTCAGAATCTCGATATTCCGCCGGGGCCCAGCGATCTTACCTTCGAACAGATTCCCCACGCGTTCGCCCGGCGCAACCGGACGGCCCCGACGCGCAGTCCAATCCGGATCATCGTGGCCGCCCCGACGCGAGCCGATCTCGCGACGCGGGACCTCACCGCGTTTCGCCGTGACCCGCGGTTCTACGGTCCCGACGCCACTCGCTGGGCTCCCTACCAGTCGACGTCGCAGGTCCCCGTGGCTGACCTTGCCCGGTCCCTTGCTCAGGAGTACGACTTCGTGGTCTCCGTCAGCGCGGTCGACGACGGTGCAGCCCGCGCCACGATGTCGGTGCTCCTGGTCGATCCCTGGGTGGCGTTGGTCGCCGCCCGCCGGGCGGCGCTCACCGCATCCGTTGAGGCCCAGCAGCGTTCGGTGGTGGGAGTGTTTGTGCTGGCAAGTGACGATGACCTCGAGACCCACCGTCATCTGGGCAGTCTGCTCATGTCGCTACGTCCGGCGTTGAGCACGCTGTCGGCGCGCCCGGACGTCGTGTTCCAGGAGGGCGTTTCGACCATGGAAGCGTTTGCGGAGAGCCTGCGCGCCCTTCTGGAGCGCAAGCGGGTGCATCCGATCCGCGACGCGAAGGCCCCTCGGCGGCGGAGCAACCCCGGCCAGCGCCCGATCATCCAGAACCCCTGACTCACCGTCGACGTGTGCGGACCATGGGTGGGCATTCACGCCTCAGGCGGATCGATGTCGCTGGTAATGCGCTCGCCGTCGCGGATGGCCTGCACGTTGGGGTGCTCGACACCCAACTTGGCGATGGCTAGCCGGGTTGTCTCCTCCCGCAATGTGAACGCCGCGTCCAAGTGCCCGAGAGCCTCCTCGCTCGCCGCGAGATTCGCTGCCGCCGCGAGGACAGCCGGGTGACTGTCGTTGAAGATTGCCCGCAGTTGCCCGTGGACGCCCTGGTCGATCTGGTTAGCCTTGGCGTGGTTGCCGACCGCGAAATGAGCGGTCGCCAGGTTGGTCTCACAGGTCAGCACGTATGGGTGGTCAGTGCCCAGGGTGGTCCTGAACCGCGAAGCCGTGTCGACGAGTTCCCGTAGTGCTTCTGCCGCGTCGCCACGACGCAAAAGGAAGACGGCGTGATCGTTGACCGACGCCAGGGTGACTGGATTATCCGCTCCGAGGATCTCCCGGTATGCGGAAACCACGGTCTCCGCCCGCGACAAGGCTTCATCATGCTGGCCCAGAGCCGACCTGACACAGGCTGCCTCCAGCGCGCACAGCAGCGTGCTCGGATGGCGAGGTCCGGAGGTTCGCTCAGATTCGGCCACGGTATCGTCGATCAGCTGGAGATGATCTTTTGAAAGACCCAGGCGTCGCATCGTGATGACGCGGTTCTTCGCCGCGGACAGGGTGCGACTGTGTTGATCGCCCAGCACCGCGCGGCAGTCACTTTCCACCTTCTCGAGAACCGCCTTGGACTGAAGGAGATCGCCCGTCTCCCGGAGGTCACGGCCGAGGTTCACCCGGAACAGGAGGGTCCACCAGCTGCTGCTTCCTCCCGCTCGCTCAGACGCCCGCACGAGTTCCTCGTCCTCCCGCAACGCCCCGGCGAAGTCCCCGGTCAGGCGAAGCGACACGGCGAGATTGTTCTTCGCGATCAGCGTTCGGGCGTGATTGTCGCCAAGCGTCGCCTGCCAACGGATCGCGGACAGCTCGTCCAGATCCCTGGCCGCCCGATAGTTGCCCAACCCTCGTTGGGCGGCCGCCTGCCCGCCGACCGCGATAAGCGCATACGGGTGGGTTTCGCCGAGTGCGCGAGTCAGTCCGACGCTGGCCTCACCCTGCAGCCGCAGCGCGTCCTGATAACGACCGCGCGCGTGCAGGATGTTGCCGAGCTCGCTGCGGACGCGAAGGACGGCCACTTTGTTGGTGTCACCCGAACGTGCCGACCATGCCTTATCGGCCCGGTCACCCAGGGCCTGAGCGCTGCTGAGGTCGCCTCGGTAGCGGAGATACCGGATCATGTCGATCACGAACTGCTGGACGTCAGAGTCGTCTGTGTCAAGCGCTCCAGAAGGCTCCAGATGCGGGAGGAGCCCTTGGTACGTCGGCCAGTTCTTTGAATCATCCGGCTCGCCGCGCGTATCAGCCGCCAAGATCACATGTACCTGCCTCTGCCGTGAAACTCGCTCAGATTCTGATAAATCATTACGCAATACGCTTTGTACTAGCCTATGCATCCGCAATGCGTGAATCGCCGGATCCACGCGAACCAAGCCGAATCTCGTAATCTCGCGAATGAGAGAACCCCGCACCAGCGAGTCGCGAAGATTGGGGTCGTCCGCGGCGAGGAGAGCCGCCATTCCCGGGCTGTCGATCAACCGCGTCGGGATGGGCTCAGGGCCGAAGAAGGCGCACAGTTCGGTCAGGTGCGCGGCGGCCCGGCTCGACTGACGCAGGCGTTCCTGGGAAAGCCGCCATGTCTCGGCCGCGGCATGGCGATATCCCGGCGGAGGCGGCTCGTTAAGGATCTTGGGAAGTTGCTGATCCAGCAGATCGAGGTAGCCGCGGGCACTCATGGCGGTGGCGGCCAGCCACGAGGCGGCCTGCTCCACCGCCAGTGGCAGATCACCGAGCTTTTCAGCGATCTCCTCGGCGTCCGGTTCGGCCAGCCCGACGACCCGGTTCATCAGCAGGCTGACACTCTCCGAACGCTCAAAGACATTCACATCGAGGGTCCACGCCTCGCGCGACCACTCCTGCCCCGGCGTCGTGATGATCACATCTCCGCCGCCGATGGGGATGAACGGGCGGAGCTGCTCCGGATCGTCATTGTTGTCGAAGACCAACAGCCACCGCGCCGACGGCCGACCCAACCGGAGGGCCTCCAACACGGCCCCTACCTGGTCGTCAAGCCGTTCAGCCACGGGCAGTTCGAGTTCCTGGGCGAGGTTGGCCAGCTCCGTGAGAATCAGCGCCGGCTGCTCGGCCGAGATCCACCAGACCACGTCGTAATCAGCAGCAAATCGATGCAGATACTCCACGGCGATCTGGGTCTTCCCCACCCCGCCGATACCCTGCAGCACGGCCGGCCCGGTCTGTGCCGTGCTCGAGTTCAGGCGCTCGCGCAGCCGCTCCATCGCGGTATCACGACCGACGAAACCCGTGTTACGCGACGGCACGCGCCAGACGCGGGCAGGCGTGAACGGGAACCGGGGACGCGGACCACCGCCCAGCGGCTCGGTCACCTGCAGGGCGTCGCGTAGGCCGAGCCGGGCCAGGAGCGCACCGACCGCGTCGGCCTCGGTGACGTTGTACATGTCGACCGGTTCGTGGCTGTCATACGGCGAAGGCATGCGCTGGCCGTCCAGCCGCACCGGCACCAGAAACCGCCATTGGCCCGGGACGTCCCTGGTGACCGCGTGCTCCCACCACGTCCGCACCGGCGAGGCCTTGGCGCTCTCCACCGAAAGCACCACAATCGCACGCTCGGCCTGCCCCAGTGCCTCCACTGCCGTTTTGCTGTCGTTGAGATCGCGCAGGTTGCTTCGCTGTCCCACCAGCCGGAGCTGGTACGCGATCCACTCGGCCCACACCCGCTCCCGCGGCATGTAGGCGATCATGAGAGTGCCCGCGATGGCCGAGCCACGCTGCTCGAACTCTGTCAGCCAGCCCCGCCGCACGGGTTCCGGAACGCCGTCAAAACCTATCGGTTCGCCGAACAGTTCACCGGCGAGGCGCTCGTACGAGGCGAGCAGCGTGTTCTGCTGATAGGGCGGGTCGCCAAAGGTCGCCAGCGTCTCCTCGTACGCATAGAAAATCTTGTATGGGATCTCCACCTGGCCCCAGTACCGCGTGGGGTCGGGATATCCGAGACTCGCGAGATGATCGGCGAAGCGCTGCTGCGCCAGGCTGCGTCGGCGATCGAGCTTGGTCGCCTCGCCGTCCTCCACCCTGGTCGGCACCGGATAGACCCGGACGTTGCCACGGCTCTGGACCGTAATGGAGCGGGCCGCCGCCGCGGCACCCTCAATGCTCTGATTGTTGTAGGTGAAGCAATTGACAACAATGTCAGGCAGGGTCACGGTGCAGATGCCGGCGCTGTCGCTCAGCCCGGTGCGGCTGTCGATGAGTACGACGTCGTAGTTCGCGCGCATGTCATCGGCGAGGGCGAGCAGGAACTGATCACCGTGGAGCCGGGTATAGAACTGGTCCCAGTCGAAGTGACTGAGCGTGCGGGAGTAGTCGGCGCCCTGCCGGCCCGCCGGCATGAAGTCGATGGTCCCCCCTCGGGGGAACTCATAGCGTTCAAGCGATGTCGCATACCTTCGCGCCTGGGCCGCCTTCCGGATGTCCGACACGGACAACTCTGCCTGGCTGCCATCCTCTGCCGGCTGCATCACGACGTTCACGAACCGCCAGATCGCGTCGAAGACTCCGGGCGACTGACGCAGATCGCGGTCCGCCAGAAAGGGCGCGAAGTACCGGTGCAGCCCGGGCGACTCCAGATCCCAATCCACAGCGAGCACGCTCCGGCCGGTACTGGCGAGGATCCAGGCGATGTTGGCCAGGGCCATGGTGCGACCGACGCCGCCCTTGAAGGAATAGAAAGTGATGATCTGGCCGTGTCGTGACGGATCGGCCGGGACCTGTGCCTGCGGGGCGGGTGGCCTCTCCGGCTCGACGCGCGACGCACCCACTGCCTGCACGACACGCAGTGCTACCGCGTTCACCGATTCCACGTAGTCACTGCGATAGTCGTCGGCGACCATCAGTCGACGTAGCCCATGCTGGCGGTAGGCGGCATTCAGCAAGGGGTCCGCGTGCTGGATGGCGTCAAGGTTCGCCGGGACGTCAGTCGGTTCCCAGAAGATCGGAAGCAGCCGCCGACGGGCGGCAGCCGGCGCCGCATCGGGCTGCTGGAACGTGGCGATGTCCTGCGCGCACAGCGGATCAGCAACGTACCGGGGTGATAACAAAGCGATCATCGTATGGCAGTTCCGAAGCATGGCAGATCTTTCCGGAACCGCAGCGACCGGATCGGCCAAGTAGCCGACCCGGTCGCGAGATGCCACGCCCATAATGGCACGGACCTCTTCGGAGAGATCACGAAAAAAACGCCTTACCAGGTATTCATGTCGCTGAGAGACGTCCCCGGAGGGTTCATCGCTGAGGCTGTGCTGGTGGCTCAAGAAGAAAGGCAGCATACCCGTGCTCCAGCGGCTGGCCAACAAGGGGCGAAAATGTGACCCTCAGCGTACGGTCAGTACGCCACCACCGCAGAGTGCGCCATTTATGCGCAAGGCTCTGACTACTGAACGTTGAGCAACCGGCATCGCCGCCTACGGCCCATCAATGATCGGCCTGGACGTTGGTTTGCCGCCGGGGGTACGAAAAGCCCTGCCACGGCGGTGAATCTGCTGCTGCGCCTCCACGATGGCACAGCCCAGCCGCGCTTCGAAATCTGTCAGTGAGCCGAGTGCTTCCCAACAGAACCCGTCGCGGTGCTGCGATGTGTGTGGCAGGGCATCCAGCACTTGTCGATGAAGCGCCTCCCAGTGCGTCGCCGTCTCGCGATCATCAGGACTGTGCGGGACGAGCACGGCGACGTACCCCTCGTCACCCCGGCCCATCGACATCAACGCGTCGCGCACCGCTCGAAGCCGAACTGCCCATGCGTCTACGAGCAGCACCACTATCTCGTTTCGCGCTCGCGCGGCCGAAATCTGGTCCTCCAGGCCATTGACGGGCACCACAACAGAACGCAGCAGATAGCGTGCCGCGATGCTGCCGGCGTGCGCGGCCAAGGGCTGGGGCGACGCCTCCGGGAATGGGGACCAATCCTCGCTACGGCTGCCGTAGTACTGCAGATCGCTGCGAATCGACGCCATCTGTTGCCGGGTCCCGGCACACACGATGAAGTGAAGTCTCTGCGGTCGCTGCGCGCCATGCAGCCACCGGGAGCGACGCTCGAAGGCGTTCTCCAGCGTATCGACGTTGAGCTCTGACGCCGGCGGCAGGCGATGAACCCGGGCGGTCTGAATGACACGGTGGGCCAATGATGCCACGAACGCGCGGTATGCCTGCCGGTGCCGGCGCAGTCGCAGCAGCACCCGCAGATCCTCGTCGCCCGGCGTATGCTGCCGGGCGAGCCGGATGTCCTCTTCAGCGAGGAAGTCCTCCGGCAGTCCTTCGCTGGACCAGATCACCGGGACAAGTGCGGGCGGCTGCTGCCCTCCCGCACTCTCCAACTTGCGGAGCCGATCGGCGAAGACGCCCCAGGCACGCCCACAACTGCTGGTGAGGAAATACTTGGCGGAGCAGAGCGCGATGAACGTTTGGCAGCCGGCCAGGGCGGCCTTTGCGTCCGCAGGCCAATGTGCGCCCTCCCGGGCCGCGATATCGAGGTAACCAACGTCGACATGCGGATCGACGATGGCTCTTTTTCGGATTTCCGCAGATAGATCCTGATAGAACCGCTCAACGAATATTGCGTCTTCGTCGGGCGCATGGCTCAGGAAGAAGTACGGCATCAGCTCTCCCTTGAGCCACAACTCGTCGCTCCGATCAGTCACCGGTTCCGTGAAGACCCTGCACCGCCCGGCCGCTCAGCGGACAACACCCCACACCGCCGCCACACGTCTGGCGTTCATTGGGAACTCCCGCGGGCATATGTCATTAGTACTCCACCTCGCGCGGGCATGCACGTGCTGTCGCGTCACGTCATCCTGTATTCAACCGCGGGGATCGCGACTGCCCGAGGGGTTCGGTTCCGCACCGGCGCCCGGGGCGAGGTCCGTGGCGAGACGACCGGCAACGTGTCCGATGAAACTGGCGAGATCGGCGCAGTACACGGATGGGTTGTCGAAACCGTTGTGCGACCGGTACCGGTGGGCGTAATGCCCTCCACCACAGATCCGTACGACCGGACAGGCGCGGCAGACCTCACTCAGTCCGGCCACGCCCGCTTGGCGAGCCAGCACGGCGGGGTGCGCGAGGTAGTCGTCGAAAGAGTCCCATCCGATGTGCAACCCGGTCGCGGGCCCGCCGGGCCTGGTCACCTTGAGGACGTCACCTTGTTCCAGCGTGCCGTCAGTTTCGACCGTTATCAGATCAACGCCTCCGGGGCCGACGACATCCGTCCCGCTGGGGCCACCGAGCAGCAAAGAGATGAGCGATTCGAACAGTCGAATCTGGATGGTCTTGCCAGGCGACGCGTACCAATGGTCGAAGACCGTGGCCAGCCAGTCGGCGTACGGGGTCTGTGTCGGGTCGGCGGAGCGTCCCGGTGGCGGATTCGACCATGTGCCATGAGGGAGCAGAAAATCAATCTCCGGCGGAGCCAGTCCCAACAGGTGCTCGTACACCTCGATGGGGTCGTTCGCCAGGTCCACTGTGCAGAGTAGGCCGCCATAGAGCTTCTCGTACCGGGGTGAGCGGAGCCGGCGCAGCCCTCGCATAACGGCCGCGTGGCTTCCCTTGCCCTGGTGGCCCACCCGGTGCCGGTCGTTGGCGTGAGCCGGGCCATCGAGACTGATTCCCACCTGTACGCGATGGGCTAGAAACAGCTCGAGGAACTCCTCGTCCAGGAGTATGCCGTTCGTCTGGACGCTCAGCGCCACAGTGGCCAAGCCGGACAATGTTTCGCGCATGGTCCGGGCGGCGTGGTCGAGTAGGGCCGGTCCGGCGAGTAGCGGCTCGCCCCCATGGAAGATGACCGCCACGTACGGAATGCCGTGGCTCTTGACGTGTTCGGCGATACGGCCCGCCGTCTGATCGATGGTCGCCCGCGTCATGACGCGGGGACGGGCCCGCCAGCTCTGGTCAGCATGTTGATAGACGTAACAGTAATCGCACGCCAGATTGCATCGGCTATGGACTTTGACGAGGACCTGTCGAATACGGGCGCCGCCGCTCGCCGGTCGCAGGTCACCACTCAAGTGAATCTAGGCGAGGGTGCGTTGCCGAACGCGGCCACTGCGGCCTCCGGCTGGCAGGCCCGCTCCTTGAGCCGGCGAACCACGTCGGCGAGGAGAGATCCGTCAACCGCAAGCACCTCATTGAGATTCAAGGAGTTCAATGTCACCACCAGATCATCGATGACGGGCGCGAACTGCTCGGACATGGCAACCTCTTCGGTTCTCAAAGACAGAACTGCCGTGGCTCGGAAGGCACCGGTCACTATTCATGACTATATCTGAATGTAAACGTCCCAGGTATGCCGTGAATGTCGCTCACCCGCCATCATGCCGGCACGAGCGTCCGGTCCCGAGCCACGGTCGGACCACACAGAGGTACTGACGGACAGGAAGCAAAATGGCGACGAGGGCCTTACGCGGTGGCGCATCTCCTGCTGCCCGCTGACGTGAATCTCCCCCTGGGATCCGGCCACCTGACCAGGAACCGGGCTGAACCAACTAGTGTGGCGACTGTGAGGGTCATCGGGACCGTTCTTGTCGTCGCTGTGGCGGTGCTGCACCTCTACATCCTGTGGCTGGAGATGTTCGGCTGGACCAGGGCGCGGGTGCGAGCGATCTTCGGCACCACCCGGGAGTTCGCGGAGGCGAGCCGGGTGCTCGCGGCGAACCAGGGCCTCTACAACGGGTTTCTGGCTGCTGGCCTGCTGTGGGGCGCCGTCTCGGGCGACCTGGGGGTGAAGGTCTTCTTCCTGTTGTGCGTGGCGATCGCCGGCCTGTACGGGGCCGCCACGGTGAGCAGGCGGATTCTGGTGGTCCAGACGGTGCCCGCCGTGGTGGCCCTCGTCGCCGTCCTGCTGGGTGGCTGACCCAGCCATGATCAGGCGGGTGGCGTCATCGTCCAGTCGGCAAAGTCGAAGCCGGGCGCGACGACGCAGGTGACCAGGGTGGGCTGGTCCCCGCGGGGTGTGGCGGTCTGCCAGACGCCGCCCGGCACGATGCCCTGCGGCTGCTGCCCGGCGCCCACATGAGGACCCAGGATGATCTCCGATCGCGCGACGGGCAGCGCGTCGCCCAGCGTCAGCGCGAGTGGGCCGCCCGCGTGCCACAACCACAGTTCGGCAGAGCGCACGACGTGCCACCGCGACACCTCACCGGGTCGCAGCAGGAAGTAGATCGCGGTCGCGGCGGCCCGCGCACCGCCGTAGCCGGGCGGCACGAACGTCACCGGCGACGCCCACGTCCGCCGGTACCAGCCGCCTTCCGGATGCGGCTCCAGCCCGAGCGCCGCGATGTAGTCGGTGCCCACCCTCTCACCCGCGCCCAGCGCGCTGAGCCATCAACAACCCCACCACCAGGAGTACGCCCATGAGCACCGCCACGCCCGCGACCCACACCCAACGTCCCGAACCGCCACCAGCGGGCCCGGTCGCCGACCCGCCGCTGGTCGGCGCACCAGCGCTCGGCTGCACGTCAGCCGTCAACGCCCTGACGATGTTGACAACCCCGTAACCGTACTCATCGTCGCGCCCAGCCCGGCCCCTATCGTCGGCTGTAGCGGTCAACCGATGAATGACCTCCTGCGCCGACAGCTCGGGAAACTTCGCCCGCACCAGCGCCACCGCCCCAGCCACCAACGCCGTCGCGCTGCTGGTCCCGGAGGCGACCCGGTACTTGCCGCCGGGCGCCGTCGACGAGATGCCTTCGGCCGGCGCACACAACACCAACGCGAATCCCCGAACCGAAACCTTGGAATGATTGCCGTCGCGGTCTACGCCCCCGACAGCCACGACCCCCGGGTACGCGGCCGGGTACTTGACCCGGGTTTCCCTGTCGGTATTTCCGGCGGACGCAACGATGACGACGTCCGCTGCGATCGCCCTCTCCACTGCTCGTCTTTCCGTGACAGAGTCGTCCCGGGAACCCTGCGAGATGGACAGCACCTTGGCGCCCTGTGCCACCGCCCAATCGATCGACGTTCCGATATCGCCGAATGGCGTGGAAGGGCTCTGGTTCTTCACCGGAAGGACCGTGGCCTGCGGCGCAACTCCTAGGATGCGGCCATGCGCCGCGACAAGGCCCGCCATGGCGGTGCCGTGCCCGTCCTCATCGTTGCGGGCGTCCGGTTCCTCGACTCCAGTTCGGGTGTCCTTGCCCGGAAGTACATTTCCCGCCAGATCCGGGTGCTGACCGACTCCGCCATCGATGACCGCGACGGTGACGCCCCCACCTTGCGTCAGCCTGTGCGCTTCTTGCAGGCGGAGAAAGTCCACATACCACTGGCCTTTGTCGATCCTGTCCAGTGCCACCGCCGGAGTCGGTGGGGCCACAAGTACGGCCAACAAGCTCGCCAGTACGGCTGCCAACCACCGCCGCGCACTGGGCCCCCAACCGGTGTTCACCTCGGCCATCCCTCGACCTTCACCACACCAGGCGGCAGAGCGCCAGCGGACTCTTCGACCGCGTCGACGCACTCAGCACCGATGATCGGTGTGACGCCGTCTGCCTCAACAGCCCAAGGGTCGTCCGGATCGTAGGGCCGCTTACCACGCTGCCCACCAATCACACCGCCTGGCCGGCCGATGCGCGTGCCGTCCCGTGCCGTGGTTGGTACACCACCCGTCATAGGCATCATCGGTGCGCCAACCATCCCGGCGGCGACCGCCCCGTGCGCCGCCGCTCCGCCCGTTGCCACACCGGGCCGTACCCCGCTGGCACGCCCGGTCGGCGCTGGGTCACCACTACGAGGGCCTGGGGCAATAGGATGCGCGCCAATCACCCGACCCTCCGGAACCCCGATCGGCAAGCCGCCCGGCATTGACTGACGACCTGGGAAGCCCGCACCGCTGACAGGCTGCGTTCCGCCAGGTGCTTGACTGCCACCGGAACCGACAGGTCCGGAGCTTGGTGAGTCAACGCCGCCCGCCAGCACCGGCACTCCACGCGGGAAGACTTCCGGTCCCATGTTCGAGTCCCCGGCACCGGCTCTGCCTCCCTCACCCGTCGTCTTTCCACCGGACGGCTCGGGCTCGGCATCGTCTCTGGAATCGACACTGTAGTGCTGGGGGAACTGAGCAACCCGCATAGCGATGTCGGCGGTGGCGTCGGAGGCCGCCACCAGGGCGGCCGCCTCATCGGCGAGCTGACGGCGCCAGCCGGCCGATGCCATCGTCCTCGTCGAACCCGCGATGCCGCCGCTGGCGCGTGCTTTCTCCACGGCTTCGCGCCGTTCGAACTCCGCCATCAGGCGGGCCACACCCGTCCTGGTCTCCATCAGGCCCTGGTGAAAGGCGTCGACGCTCAGCCCGTTGCGGTACGCGGCCTGCGCCGTCAACCGCATGGACCCCACCAGTCGCCCAACGAATGCCTGGAACGCCTCCGCCGCACTGCCTTTGGTCGGTGTCCACGTGTCGGCCAGCCGCGTCGCCATGGCCTCCAACACGTCCGCGTGCTGACGGCACATGCCATCGATCGCCAGCCAGGCTCTCACCTGCGCCGCACCGGCCTCCGGAGTTTCCTGCGCCAATCGAGCCCACAGCTCGACCATGTGGGCTTTCGCGTCTGGCTCGCTGGTCTGGTCGCTCATGGCGACGCGTCCCGCGTCGCGTCGGGTACATCGGACACGTACTGGTTGGTCTGCTGGACGGTCTCGTAGGCGAAAGCGCCCATCGCCCGGTTCGTCACCGCCTTACTCACCCGCGCCCAGCGCGCTGAGCCATCAACAACCCCACCACCAGGAGTACGCCCAAGAGCACCGCCACGCCCACGACCCACACCCAACGTCCCGAACCGCCACCAGCGGGCCCGGTCGCCGACCCGCCGCTGGTCGGCGCACCAGCGCTCGGCTGCACGTCGGCCGTCAACGCCCTGACGATATTGATAACCCCGTAACCGTACTCATCGTCGCGCCCAGCCCGGCCCCTATCGTCGGCTGTAGCGGTCAACCGATGAATGACCTCCTGCGCCGACAGCTCGGGAAACTTCGCCCGCACCAGCGCCACCGCCCCAGCCACCAACGCTGTCGCGCTGCTGGTTCCGGAGGCGACCCGGTACTTGCCACCGGGCGCCGTCGACGAGATGTCTTCGGCCGGCGCGCACAACACCAACGCGAATCCCCGCACCGAAACCTTGGAATGATTGCCGTCGCGGTCAACGCCCCCGACAGCCACGACCCCCGGGTACGCCGCCGGGTACTCGACCCGAGTGCCGGTATCGGCATTGCCGGCAGAGGCGACTATCACGACATCGGCCGCGATGGCGTTCTCCACGGCTCTTCTGTCCGATACACCCGCCGTCGGGTAGCCCTGTGAGATGGATATGACCTTGGCGCCCTGCGCTACCGCCCAATTGACCGATGTCTCGATCTCACCGAACGGGGTCGACGGACTCTTGTACTTCAGAGGAAGAATCGTCGCCTGCGGCGCCACTCCCAACACGCGACCATGCGCGCCGATCAGACCCGCCATCGCCGTACCATGTCCGCTCTCATCATTGCGGGCGTCCGGCTCAGCGGTACCCGGGCGCGCGTCCTTGCCCGGTAACACATTGCCGGCCAGGTCAGCGTGCCGACCTACGCCGCCATCGATCACCGCGACCGTGACACCTTTCCCCTGCGTAATCCGATGTGCCTCCCGCAATCGCAGAGATTGCACATACCACTGGCCCTCGTCGATGTTGTCCATCGCCGCCGCTGGGGCGGGTGGCACCGCCAGTACGACTAACCAACCGGTCAGCGCGCACGCCGACCACCGTCGCATTCGTGCCCGCATGCGACGGCGCCGCGTATCGAACCCCCGAACCGCGGTCACCTGGGCCATCCTCTGACCTTCACCACACCAGGCGGGAGGACCTCGTCAGACTCTTCGGTGGTGTCCATCTGTTCAACGCCGATGATCGGTGCTACCCCCTTGGCGCTCACGGCCCAAGGGTCGTCCGGGTCGTAAGGGCGCTCACCACGCTGACCACCGATCACCCCACCCGGCCGGCCAATGCGGGTGCCGTCACGCGTGGTGATCGGCATACCACCTGTCATGGGCATCATCGGGGCACCCATCAAGCCCGCCGGACCACCGCCATGTGATCCAACGCCTGCGTTGGGGCTTGCGCCGGACCGCATGCCGCCCGCACGCCCCGAAGACCCGGCCTCTCCGCCAGGATTACCCGGAGCAGCGGGGAGCCGACCGACCATTCGGCCCCCGGGATTCCCCACCGAGGAACCGCCCGGAACAGTAGGACGATCGGGAGAGTCCGAACCGCCTGACGCGTGCCAACCACCGCCACCAGCGGACCCGGAGCTTGGTCCTGGTACTGCTCCGCCGGTCAGCACCGGCACTCCCTGGTCGGACGTGCTCGAACCGTGGGGCGCATCAGCCCACGAGGAGGCGGCCCCATCCCGCCCAACCTGCGTCGTGTTCGAACCTCCGGAACCGGAACCACCTCCGCCGCTCAGCGGGTCACCCGGTGTGCCGGCAAACCGGTCATGGCCAACAACATAGCGCTGCGGGACTTGGGCAATGCGCGTGACCAGGTCGGCGTTGGCGTCAGTGGCCGCCATGAGCGCGACAGCATCATCCGCCAGTCGACGTCGCCACCCACCCGTCGACATCGCCGCTGCCGAACCGGCCAAGCCGCCACTGCCACTCGTCCTCTCGGAGTTCTCGCGCCGTTCGAACTCCGCCATCAGGCGGGCCACACCCGTCCTGGTCTCCATCAGGTCCTGGTGAAAGGCGTCGACGTTCAGCCCGTTGCGGTACGCGGCCTGCGCCGTCAGCCGCATGGACCCCACCAGTCGCCCAACGAATGCCTGGAACGCCTCCGCCGCACTGCCTTTGGTCGGTGTCCACGTGTCGGCCAGCCGCGTCGCCATGGTCTCCAACACGTCCGCGTGCTGACGGCACATGCCATCGATCGCCAGCCAGGCTCTCACCTGCGCCGCACCGGCCTCCGGGGTTTCCTGCGCCAGTCGGGCCCACAGCTCCGTCAGGCGGCTCTTGGCGTCCGCCCCGGTCGACTGCCCGCTCACAGCTTGCCGTCCCAGGAGCCGTCGGGCACATCGGACACGTACTGGTTGGCCTGCTGGACGTTCTCGTAGGCCAGCGCGCCCATGGCCCGCTCCATGGCCGCCTTGACGGCGCCGTCGAAGGTGCCGCTGGTCGCGCCGTCCGTCGAGTCGTACCCGGATTGGATCTTCTGCATTGCCTCGATCAGGATCTGCGAGGCGGTGACGTACGCGCGGACGTTGTCCAGCGTCTGCGCGAGTGCGTCCTGGTAGGTGCCGCGCATGGCGTAGACGGAACTGGTCGTGAAGCGGGGGCCGAACGTGAGCAGGTCGTCTTCACAGTCGCGGACGAGCTCGACGGCCCTCGGTCGGAGGTGGTCGGCGAGTTCCCTGTCGACGACCGCACCGGCCTCGCCGAGATCGCGCGGGTTGACCCGCAGGTCGACGGTGGGCTCCTGGCTGGGCCCCAGCGTGTCCCAGTCATGGTGAACGTCGCCCATCCCCGCCCCCCTCGCGCGTGCTGGCCGTAGGGCAGGGTATCGCGGTTGGTCACTGTCCGGCCAGCGACGAACACGGCCTGTGGATGACGCGTCAGTCCACTTCGGAGGCGGCGCGGGCACGCAGCGCTTGGTGGCGCAGTGCGGCGTACCCGCCGAGGAGGCCGGCCGGCGACAGGCGGAGCCGGGTCGACCAGCCGGGCCCACGGCCCGAGTCGACCAGTGACCACAGCTCGCACCGGCGCACGAACGCCCACACCGCGCGACTCACGTCCTGGTCGTCGGGGGGCGAGCCGTTGCCGGTGTCGCGCCAGCCTGAGCCGGAGACGACGTCGGCGACCTCGGCGACGAGTTCGCGCATCTCGACCATGCCGCCGGCCTGCAGCAACAGCAGCAGCGCGGCCTCCTGGGCGGCCGCCTCGAAACCCGACGACGCGAGCAGGTGTTCGGTGGCGGTCTGCCACTGGGCGAGCGGGTTGCCGAGCAGGCCCCGGCCGCGGGTGCCGAGCAGCAGCTTGCGGCCGACGCGGCGCAGGGCGCCGGCGGAGGCGAGGACCGTACGCAGGACGGTGAGGCGCCACATGTCGCCCTCGGAGCGGGGCAGCCGGTCGGGCAGGTCCCACCAGTTGAACCGTTCGGCGGCTTCCTGAACGACGCGGCGGGCCAGGTTGCCGGTGACCGTAAGCGGGACGCCGGGCGCGTCGCCGGGGCGGCCGTTGGCGAACTCCAGCAGCCATTGCATGGGTTCCATGCGCTCAGCCACATCGGACGGCACCGCGGGCGTGGACGTCAGGTTGCCCAGCGCCGCGCTGGCGAGGGCGCGGCGGGCCTGGCCGCCGTGGCGCGCCCACAGTTCCAGCCGTTCGACGCGGATGCGTTCGAGGAACGGCGGCCCGTCGTGGCGGGCCATGGTGAGCTGGATGCGGGTGAGCCGCGCCTGGGTTACCCGCCAGCCCCGGGCGCCCGGCTTCAGGTCGCCGGTGGCGAGCGCGAGTTCCAGGGTGGTCGCGACGCTGTCGTACGCGGCGGCCTCGGCGGTGCCCATCGCCTCGCCCCATTCGAGTTCGGGCAGGTCGGGCGGGACGACGCCGGAGGCCTCCATGGCCCGGGTGGCGGCCCGCTGGCCGGCCGTCTGGCCGCGCTCGGCGTAGGTGCGCAGCACCTCCCTGGTCGTCTCGGCTTCCGCGATGCCGGCGTAGCGCTCCAGCTCGGCAAGCTCGAAGAACCGCGCGAGCGCGGCCGCGGTCAGCGGCGACTCGTCGTGCTCAGGCAGCGTGAACCAGAGGTAGGTCTGCAGGTCGTGTTGGGTCAGGTCGGCGAGTCCGCCCTCGGCGAGCAGGTCGTCCAGGCCGGTCTGGGCCAGTCGGGCCGCCGCCGGGTCCGCGCGGCGCAGCCTGGCCAATGTCTTGAGTACGACCGGATCGCTCGCCACGCGCACACCGTATCCATCACGGTCCACCGGCGACCACACCGTACGCTGACGGCGTGGTGGATTCGGGTCCCGATGGGGTGGCCGCCCTGTCTCAGGCGGCACAGGCCCATCGGCTCGTGGCCGCGCTCGTGGTGGCGGCGGCCCGTGCGGGCGCCGAACCGGCCGCACTGCCGGCTCTGCGTGAGCGGCTGCTGCTGCAGCAGGCCCGCTTCGCGGAGGTCGCCGCGGCCAACGGGGTGCCCGTACCGTCGCTCGCGCCGACTCCTGCCGAGGTGTCGGGCGCGCGTACGGCGCTCGGCGACCTCAGCGCCGCGACTGTGGCGGAGGCCGTCACGACCGGCGCGTCCACTCTGGATCTGGCGGACCGGCTGCTCGCCGCGCCGGGCAGCGTACGCTTCGCGGACCCGCCAGCGCCGGCCCCTGCGCCGGCGGCCGGGAACGCCGGGACGGCGTGGCCACGCAACGCGCTAATCTACGGCGCGTACGCGGGGATCGTCCTCGTCATGCAGCTGATCATTTTTCTGGGCGTGGCCGACGAGATCAGCGGCGTGTTCTGGGCGCCGCTGTGTGGCCTGGTCTTCCCGGTGATCGCCTGGGTCGCGGGCTATCTCACGATCGGCCGGGCGCCCCGCTCGCCGCGCCTGGGGGCGCTCATCTGCTTCGCGCCCAACGTCGTCCTGTGCTGCGCGCTCGGGTTGCTCGCCTGGGTGCGCTGAGTTATCCACAGGTTGCGATCCGTCGTTGCCGCGCGCCGGCCCGGTGGCCTACAAAGAGGCATCCGACCGTAACGGGGGGCGACGATGGCCTACGACACCGACGTGCGCGACCTTCCCTTTTCCGTGGACGTTCATGAACTTCCCGGGCTCACCAGAATGGTGCTGCGCGCCTGCGGCGACGCGAGCGCCGGCGCCGACTATCTGCACACCTACCGCGACCTGCCGTGGCGTGAGGTGTCCTCGGTCGGCGCGCTGATCGCCCTGGTCAAACCGGCCCACGACAAGGTGGTCGACGCGGTCAACACCCAGCTGCGTACGGGGCTCGCCATGCACGGCGCGGAGGTCGCCGACCGGCTCATCAGGGTCTCGCAGTACTACGGGGAGACCGACCTGAAGGCCGCGGCCCGCACCGACCGGACGTGGCGTGGCGCGGAGCACCCGGAGAACCTGACCCGCCGCTACGATCCGCTCGACCCGCCCGTGCCGCTGTTCACGGACGTGGTGCGACCCAGGGCGCACCTGTTGCCGCCGGCGGATCACCGCGGCGACTTCGCCACCAACCCGATCGACTGGACCCGCGACCCGTTCAGCCTGACCCGCTCCGGGCGCGACCTGGTCTGGCAGGCCACCGCGATCGGCGCGCGGTTGGGCTGGTGCGACCGCCCGATCGACATCTTCGCCGAGATCATCAAGCCGGTGGCGGGCAACTGGCCGGCCATGCTCCAGCTCGCCGACGTGTTCACCAACATCGGCCGGGCCTGCGCGGCCGTGAACCAGAACTTCGCCGAGAACCAGATCAACGTCCGCGCGGTGTGGCAGGGCCAGGCGTCGGAGGCGTTCCAGGAGCACCTGCGGCTGTTCGGCCTGTCCCACGTCGGTACCCAGGAGTGGCTCAACCAGGTCGCCGACTGCTACAAGCGGATCGGCGAGAGCGTGTGCGCGCTGGTCACGAAGCTGGCCGACGTGCTCGTCCGGGTCATCGACATGGCGGTGGCGGCCCTAGTGGCCGCGCAGGCGGCGGAGGCGACCGCCCCCACCGTCATCGGGCCGGTGGTGTTCGGCAGCGCGGCGCTGTACGAGTTCTACCAGTTCTGGCAGGCCGTTCAGACGGGCCGGGAGCTGGCGGACGCGACAGACCTGATCGTCAAGCGCTACCTGAAGGAGCTGATCCGCCTCACGAACCTCGACACCAGCACGACGCTGCCGACGTCCCCGCCGCCGCTGAGCCTGCCGCAGCCGGCGTGACGACGGTCAGGCGTGGAGGATGAGGCTCATCGCCTCGGCGCGGGACTTGGCGTCGGCCTGGAAGATGCCGCGGACGGCCGAGGTGACCGTCCGGGAGCCGGGCTTCTGGATGCCGCGCATCGACATGCAGGTGTGCGCGCAGTCGACGACCACGATGACGCCGCGCGGGTTCAGGGCGTCCATGAGGGTGTCCGCGATCTGGGAGGTCAGCCGCTCCTGCACCTGGGGGCGGCGGGCGTACACCTCGACGAGGCGGGCGAGCTTGGACAGGCCGGTGATGCGACCGTCCGCACCGGGAATGTAGCCGATGTGTGCGGTGCCGGTGAACGGCAGCAGGTGGTGCTCGCAGGTCGAGGTGACCTCGATGTCGCGTACGAGCACGAGCTCGTCGTGGTCGGCCTCGAACGACGTCGTGAGCACCTCACGCGGGTCGACCCGCAGGCCGGCGAACAGCTCCGCGTACGCGCGGGCGACCCGGCCGGGGGTGCGCACCAGGCCGTCGCGGTCCGGGTCCTCGCCGATCGCGATGAGGATCTCCCGGACCGCCTTCTCGATGCGGGCCAGATCGACAGAGTCCTCAACCGGCCCGCCCGTCAGGCGGCCGTTGATCAGGCGGGCGGCCAGGAAGTCCAGGCCGGGAGCATCGTCGGGCTCCGTCGCTGAGCCATCAGCGATGGAGCCCGACGCGTCGTCAACGCGGTTCAGAGCGGACCGTCCCCGTTCGCCTGCGCCTCGCCCGCGGCGGGCGTGGAACGCTGGGCCTCAGCGCCGCCGTTGGCGGCGTGGGCCTGGGCGCCGTCCGCCGCGGCGGAGACCTTGAGGGCCTCCATCTCGGCGGGCGTGAGCACCGGCGGGCGCTCCTCGCTCGGCGGCTGGCGCTTGCCGAAGCCGTTGAACGGGGCCATCGGGCGGCGCTTCTGCACCCGGGCGCAGAGGCGGGCCATGTCCTGGTGGCTGATCGTCTCCTTCTCGATCAGCTCCAGCACGATGTTGTCGAGGACGTCGCGGTACTCCACCAGGATGTCCCACGCCTCGTCGTGCGCCGTCTCGATGAGCGAACGCACCTCGGCGTCGATCTCCGCGGCGATCGCCTCGGAGTAGTCGCGGGTGTGGCCCATCTGGCGGCCCAGGAACGGCTCGTCGTTGCTCGTGCCGTACTTGATGGCGCCCAGCTTCGAGCTCATGCCGTACTGGGTGATCATCGCCCGGGCGATGCTGGTCGCCTTCTCGATGTCGTTGCCGGCGCCCGTGGTCGGCTCGTGGAAGACCAGCTCCTCAGCGGCCCGGCCGCCCAGCGCGTACGCCAGGGTGTCGATCATCTCGGCGCGGGTCTGGGTGTACTTGTCCTCCGTCGGGAGCACCAGGGTGTGACCCAGAGAGCGCCCGCGCGGCAGGATCGTCACCTTGTGCACCGGGGCCAGCTGCGGCATGGCCCAGGCGACCAGGGCGTGGCCACCCTCGTGGTACGCGGTGATCTTCTTCTCGTGGTCGCTCATCGCGCGGGTGCGCCGCTCCGGGCCGGCGATCACCCGGTCGATCGACTCCTCGAGGAACTCGTTCGTGATCGCCCGCTTGTCGTGGCGGGCGGTCAGCAGCGCGGCCTCGTTGATCACGTTGGCCAGGTCGGCGCCCGTGAAGCCGGGCGTGCGGCGGGCCACCGAGTCGAGGTCGACGTCGGGCGAGAACGGCTTGCCCTTCGCGTGCACCCGCAGGATGGCCTTGCGGCCCTCCATGTCGGGGTTGTCGACGGCGATCTGCCGGTCGAAGCGGCCCGGGCGCAGCAGGGCCGGGTCGAGGATGTCGGGCCGGTTGGTGGCCGCGATCAGGACGACACCGCCCTTGGTGTCGAAGCCGTCCATCTCGACGAGCAGCTGGTTGAGGGTCTGCTCGCGCTCGTCGTGACCGCCGCCCAGGCCGGCGCCGCGGTGGCGGCCGACGGCGTCGATCTCGTCGACGAACACGATGGCCGGGGCGTTCGCCTTGGCCTGCTCGAACAGGTCACGCACGCGGCTCGCGCCGACGCCGACGAACATCTCGACGAAGTCGGAGCCGGAGATCGAGTAGAAGGGGACGCCGGCCTCGCCGGCCACCGCGCGGGCGAGCAGGGTCTTGCCCGTGCCCGGCTGGCCGTAGAGCAGGACGCCCTTGGGGATCTTGGCGCCGAGGGCCTGGTACTTCGCCGGGTTCTGCAGGAAGTCCTTGATCTCGTGCAGTTCCTCGACCGCCTCGTCGGCGCCGGCCACGTCGGCGAACGTGGTCTTCGGGGTGTCCTTGGTGATCAACTTGGCCTTGGACTTGCCGAAGTTGAGCACGCGGGAGCCGCCGCCCTGCATCTGCGACATGAACAGCAGCAGCAGGATCACCAGGATCGCGATCGGCAGCAGGTTGACCAGCAGGCTGAGCAGGACGCTTTCCTGGGTCACGGTCGTGTTGAACGACTCGATCTGCTTCTCGTTGGCCGCGTTGATGAACTGGTTGTAGATCTCATCGCTGGACTCGGCCGGGACCTGGGTGGTGATGTGGTCGGTCGTGGCGCCCTTCACCGTGATCTTCTGCTTGAGGATCAGGTTCAGGTTCTGCTCACGCGCCTCGAACTCAGCGGTCTTGACGTTGCCGCCCGTGAGCTGGGACATGGCGAGCGAGGTGTCCGTGCGCTTGTAGTCCGGCCCACCCGTGAACATCGCGCTGAGCGCGATAGCACCGGCGATCACCAGAAGCAGCCAGATCACCGGCCGGCGGAAGATGCCTCGGGTACGTTCCATGCTGTTGTGAGCGCTGCCGCGCTCAACCCTCCCGATCAGTCACTGTGCGGAAAGCCCCGCTGACCTGCACAACCGCCGCGCTGGTGGTGGCCAACACGACACCGGGTGCGACCTGGACGTCGCCCGGTCATTCGAAGGTACACCGTGCTCGCCAGAATGGCCCCGCCGGATCCGGCAGGGCCTCTACAGAACGGACATAACCGGCACCTACGTGCGGTGCGGCTCACCCTCGGGAGTAAACCGCCGGGCGCAGCACCCCGATGTAGGGCAGCTCACGGTACCGCTCCGCGTAGTCCAGCCCGTACCCGACGACGAACTCGTTCGCGATGTCGAACCCGATGTAACGGACCTTCACGTCCACCTTCACGGCCTCGGGCTTGCGCACCAGGGCGACCACCTCGACCGTGGCGGCCGACCGGCTGGCCAGGTACTTCAGCAGCCAGTTGAGGGTCAGCCCGGAGTCGACGATGTCCTCGACGACGAGCACGTGCCGGCCGGCGATGTCCCGGTCGAGATCTTTCAAGATGCGCACGACGCCCGAGGAGGTGGTGCGCTGCCCGTACGACGAGACGGCCATGAACTCCAGCTCGACCGGCCGGCCGTGGCGGCCCAGCGCCCGGGCGAAGTCGGCCATGAACATGACCGCGCCCTTGAGTACGCACACAAGCAGCACGCTGTCCACGTCGGCGTAGTCGGCGGCCACCTGCCTGGCCAGCTCGTCGATCTTGGCAGAGATCTCCTCGTCGCTGACAACGACCCGCTCGATGTCGGCGTCGTCCGCGACGACGGTCCTGCCCGAGGCGCCGGTTCCTTCACCCATGGTCTACAGCCTGCCGCATCCCCGACGGACACACGGGGGAAGGGGGCACCCCGCGAGCGCCGCTGCGTAGCGGTCATCTCACGGGGTGCTGTGCGTCACGGGATCCGTCGGCCTCCGTGGCGTGGGTTCCACTGCAGGTGGTCGCGGCTGTCGGCGCCGAAGCCGGCCAGCGCGGCCAACGGGAGGAAGACGAAGAGTACGAGCATGAGCAGGAGTTCCATGGCGACGACGCCCTTTCGGGTGGGTGAAAAACAGTCGTTTGGGGTGTTCGTCGCCGGTGCGCACCGGTTTCATCAATAAGGATGTCGCTGTCCACCCGCACCTGACAGTGGCAGTAATGCCAAAGGACATCGACATCCTGCCAGCGATCGAGTTACCCTCGTCACATGGCCATTCGCCGGGTCGCCGCCGTCCTGCTGGACGAGATCGCACCCTTCGAACTCGGGGTCGTCTGCGAGGTGTTCGGCACCGACCGCACCGAGGACGGCTTCCCGTACTACGACTTCACGACGTGCTCCGTCGACGGCGCTCCCGTCCGTACGAAATCGGGTTTCATGATCCAACCTCAGGCGGACCTGTCACCGCTGGCGGAGGCCGACCTTGTCGCCGTGCCCGCGCATCCCCGTGGCGTCACCCTGCCCGACATCGTCGGCGAGGCGCTGCGCGCGGCCGTCGACCGCGGCGCGACAGTGCTCAGCCTCTGCTCCGGAGCGTTCCTCCTCGGCGAGGCCGGGCTGCTCGACGGCCGCGAATGCACCACCCACTGGAAGTACGCGGATGAGCTCGCGGCCCGCTTCCCCAAGGCGAAGGTCCACCCCCACGCCCTGTACGTGGAGGACGGCCCGGTCGTGACCAGCGCGGGCACCGCCGCCGGCATCGACCTCTGCCTGCACCTGGTGCGCCGGGAGCACGGCTCCGAGGTCGCCACCCGCCTCGCCCGCCGCATGGTGGTCCCGCCGCACCGCGAGGGCGGCCAGGCGCAGTACATCGAGACGCCACTGCCGCGTACCCCGGAAGCGCCGACCCTCACGCCGCTGCTCACCTGGATGATCGAGAACCTGCGGGCGCCGGTCACGATCGAGGAACTGGCGGCGCGGGCCCACATGTCGCCGCGCACGTTCGCCCGGCGGTTCCGGGCCGAGACCGGCACGACGCCGTTCGACTGGCTCACCGCGCAGCGGGTCCTGCTCGCCCGCCGGCTGCTGGAGGAGACGACACTGAGCGTCGAGTCCGTGGCCGCCCGCGCCGGGTTCGGCGACGCCGCCACCCTGCGCCACCACTTCACCCGCCGGGTCGGCGCCACCCCGCAGAGCTACCGCGCGACCTTCTGCCCCGCCGAGCACCGCGTCCCGGCCTAGCGACCGGCACCGGTGTCGGGCGCGACGGCGCGCAGGCGGCCGGACGCGCGAGCGACACGGACGTCGCCCGGCAGCGCGACCGGCCCCTGGCCGTGCCAGGCCGTGACGAGGGCGTCCAGGGCCCGCACGTGCACATACGACAGCGCCGAGCCGGGTACGCCCAGGGAGCGCGCCCACGCGTGCAGCACCCGGGTGCGCACCGCGTCCGGCAACGCGACCAGCGCGGCCACCCGCAGGGCGCCATCGGGTGCGCGGGCCGCGGCGAGGGCCGTACGGGCCAGGTCGTCGAGGGCGCGGGTGTCGGCCGCCGTCAACGTCGCCGTACGGGCCAGGTTGTCGACCACGGCCGGCCCCAGGGCCTTCACCAGGTCGCCCAGGAGGGCGCGGGCACGGGCGCGGGCGAACGCCGGGTCCACGTTGTGCGGGTCGTCCCACGGCGACAGGCCGAGCGCCGCGCACGCCGCCCGGGTCGTCTCCCGGGACACGTCCAGCAGCGGGCGCGCGAAGTCCACCCCGTCGCGGGAACGGACCGCCGGCATCCCGGCCAGGCCGCGCGGACCGGCGCCGCGCACCAGGGCCAGCAACACGGTCTCCGCCTGGTCGTCGCGGGTGTGTCCGAGCAGGACGGTACGCGCCGAATGCGCGCTCGCCGCGCGTACCAGGGCGGTGTAGCGGGCGTCGCGCGCGGCCGCCTCCGGGCCGCCCGGCCCGGCCACGACGACGGTCTCGACGACCACCGGGGCGAAACCCGCGCCGAGCGCCCAGCCCGCCACGGACGCCGCGCGCTCGTCGGAACCCTCCTGCAGGGCGTGGTCGACCGTCACCAGGCCGGCCCGCCACCCCCGGCGGGGCGCCACGAACGCCGTGGCGGCGGCGAGCGCCAGGGAGTCCGCCCCGCCCGAACAGGCCACGAGCGCCAAGGGGGCGTCGCCGGCGGGCGGCGGGAGCGCGGCGGCGACAGCGTTGCGGAGCTCCGCGACGGCGGGGTCGAGGCGACCCATGAGCCGCGTCAGTCCGCCTCGACGGCCGGCGGGGCCGCGCCCACCCGGTCGATCCACTTCTGCGGGTCGGCGAGCTCGTCGAGCAGGGGCAGGGTCAGCGGCGAGGTCCAGACCTTGTTGAAGCCCGCCATGCCGACCTTGTCGACGACCTGGTGGACGAACGTGCGGCCCTCGGCGTACTGGCGCAGCTTCGCGTCCACGCCGAGCAGGCGGCGGATCAGGGACTCGACCGGGTTGGCGGTCTCGCGGCGGCGGTTGAACTTCGCGCGGATGTCGGCCACGGACGGCACCACGTCGGGGCCGACGCCGTCCATGACGAACTCGGCGTGCCCCTCCAGCAACGTCATCAGGGCCGTGATGCGGTCCAGGAGGACCTTCTGGTTGGGCGTCTGCACGATGTCGAGGATCGAGCCCCGGCTGCTCGGGTCGCGGACCACGTCGGAGACGACGCCGATCGCGCGCCGCGCCCGGGCCACGAACTCCTCGCCCGTACCGGTCGCGTCGACGAACGCGGCGACCTCGGCGAGGAAGTGCCCGCGCAGCCACGGCACGGCCGTGAACTGCGTGCGGTGGGTGACCTCGTGCAGGCACACCCATAGCCGGAAGTCGCGCGGGTCGGCGTTCAGCGAACGCTCCGCGTCGACGATGTTCGGCGCCACGAGCAGGAGCTGGCCCGGATCGGCGGAGAACACCTCGTACTGCCCGAGGACCTTGCCCGACAGGTACGCCAGGACGGCGCCCGCCTGCACGCCGGCGGCCCGGGCGCCGACCGCGTCGAACACCCCGCTCGGCTCGCGCCCGCTGGTCAGCCGGCCGACGAGCGGGGCCACGACCTCCCGCAGCCCGTCCACGTTCGCGTTGGCCCAGTCGCGCCGGTCAACCACCCGTACGGGCGACGGCGGGCCGGCCGGATGAAGGTTCGTGTACTCCGCGACGTGCGCCGCGGCCTCGTCGGCGAGCACCCGCAGCTCGGCGACGACCGCGGTGGCCTCCTCGAGGGTGACCCGCGGTCCGGTCTTGCCCAGCTTGCCGGCCGTAGCAGCGGCAAGATCCCAGTCGACGAACTGCGCCATGGGCCCACGTTACCCGCGCGGGGCGAACCCGACGCCCGCCATCATGGGCAGCCGCACGTCACGATGGCCGCCGCCGCGCTGTCGAGCGCGTACTTACCCCGGTCGGAGGTTTTGTCGGTCTGGTCGGCCATGAGCGCGAACGCGAGCAGCCGCCCGTCGGCGTCCACGGCGAGCCCGGCCAGCGCCGTCACCCCGCTGAGAGTGCCCGTCT
Source organism: Luedemannella helvata (assembly GCF_039528415.1). Lineage (NCBI taxonomy): Bacteria > Bacillati > Actinomycetota > Actinomycetes > Micromonosporales > Micromonosporaceae > Luedemannella > Luedemannella helvata. The sequence continues at coordinate 49,129 of NZ_BAAALS010000011.1, read as the reverse complement.
TGGCCCGGACCGTCCCGGCCGCCTTGGCGCCCGCGCTGCTGGAGCGGTACCGGTCGTAGAGCGTGCCCGAGTACGCGGCCACCGGCAGGCCCGTGATGAGCGGCCGGAGTTGGGGCGCGTCGTCGCTGGCCGCCCTCGCCACGATCGCGGTGAGCAGGCTGGCCGACAGCTTGTTGCCGTGCGACATGCCCGACCCGTCGACCAGCCCGTACCCGTCGGTCGGCAGTCCCAGTTCGACCAGGACCTCGCGGGTGGCCTCGGCGGCGCCGGCGAAGCTGCCCGGCATCCCCTTAGCGAGCGCGACCTGCCGGGCCAGCATCTCGGCCACGATGTTGTCGCTGGTCAGCAGCATGCGCTCGACGAGGGTCGCGATCGTCGGGGAGGACACCTTGCCCAGCTCCCGCGCCCCGTCCACGGCCGCGCCGTTGCGGATCGTCACCGCGCTGGCGGGCAGCCCCAGTTCCTTGGCGAACAGTTGCCCCGCCGCGAGGTCCGGCCGGTCGTAGCGGGCCGCGTTCGGCGCGGTGCTCGTCGCGTCGCGCCGCGCGCCGTCCGTCATCAGCGCCGTGATGTTGGCGATGTAGCCCGCTTTGAGGTCCGAGCTGTACCAGCCCGGCCCCGCCGTCGACCCGCTGTACGCCGAATTGTCGACGACGACCCGCGTCGGCGCCTGGTCGCCGAGCGCCTTGACGACCTGCTTGGCCAGCTTGTCCAGCCGGCCCGCGCCCGGGTACTGCATGTTCTCGTTCACCGCGAGCGCCGGGTCACCGCCGCCCACGATGACGACCTCCCCGGGCGTGCTGCCCTCGACGACGGTGGTCTCGATCCGGTAGTGCGGCCCGCGCGCGGCCAGCACCGCCGCCGCCGTCACGATCTTCGTCGTCGAGGCCGGCACGGTCGCCGCGGACGCCTCCCGCTCGTACAGGCTGTCGCCGGTCGACACGTCCACGACCGACGCGGTCACATGCTTGCCGAGCCGGGAGTCCGCCAGCAGCCCGTCCACCCGCGCGGCGAGCTTCGCCGGGTCGGGCGCGGGCGCGTCCTCAACGAGCGCGCCGAGGACCGGCCCGCCCGCCGACGCCGGCAGCGGCGATCCGAGCCATGTGGCCTGCCCGGTGAAGTTCGCGCTGGCGACCCCACCGGCCGTCAGCCCGACGGCCGCGACGATCGCGGCCGCCGCGATCAACCGGCCGCGGCGCGGCTTGCGCTCCCCGAGGGCATCATCCGCGAGTACGCCCACCTCGCGCGCGTCCCCACGGTCCCGCTCGGCGTCGCGCTGCCAGTCGGCGTCGTCCCAGCCCCGGGCGCGGTCGCGCTGGTCCCAGCCCTGCGGGTCGGACCGTTCCCGCTTGGCGGCCGGCCCGTACTCGGCCGGCCGGTTGCGGTCGGCGGGCGCGCGCTCGTCCGCCCAGGGGGCCTCCGGTGTGCGGGCCGCGGGACGGTCGACCGGCGGTCGGCCGCTCGTGCGGCGCGGCGGTGCCTGCGCTGTGCCGCGACCGGGACGGCCGGGCGGCGGCTCGGACGCCGGGCCGTGGTGCGGCCCACCCGGCTGACCGTGCGGCGCCGTGCCCGGGTGGGCCGGCGGCGCCGCCCCGGCCCCACGACGCCCCTGGTCGCCGCGCACAGGCGCGTCCGCCCGGTGGTCCGTGGACGCGTCGCGCCGCTGGTCGGCGCGGTGGTCCGGGGACGCGTCGCGCCGCGTGTCCGGGCGGTAGTCCGTGGAGGCGTCGCGCCGCTGGTCCGCCCGGTAGTCGTCACGCCAGCCGCTCTCTTCGCCCGCCTGCGGACCGAAGCGCGGATCGCGGCGCTGGTCGGGTTCGGACGGGGTGTCCCGGCCGGGACGGGCGGCGGGTGGCTCGGCGACCGGGAACTGCGCCGGCGGCGGGGCCTTCGGTACGCCCGGCGTACGCGGCGGCGCGGCCTGGTCGGCACCGAACGTCGCCGGCGGCGGGGGCGTGGGGCGGCCCGGCCGCCGCACATCCGGTGCCGGGGGTGCGGACGGCCCGGCCGCGGCAGCGGGTGGCGGCGACGCCTGCGGCGGTTGCTGAACCGGCGCCTGCTGAACCGGCGGCGGCGCGATCGGGGTGCGTGCCGCGGGCGGCGGCACCTGGACCGTCGGCGGGTCCACCCGCGGCGGCACCTGGACCGTCGGCGGGTCCACCCGTGGCGGCACCTGGACGGTCGGCGGGTCCACGCGCGGCGAGGCGACCGGAATGGTGGGAGGGTCGTGGCGCGGCGGCGCGGCGGGGGCGGCCGTGGGCTCGGGACGCGGTGGGGCCACGGGAACGATCGGCTCGGCTGCGGGCGGCGGCTGCGGGGCGGGCCGGACGGGCGCGGCCGCCGCCTTCGCGGCCGCGGCGGGACGCACGATGTCGTCGGCAGGGCCGCCTGACCCACCGGGCCGACGAACGTCCAGCTCAGGACGAACGGCATCGCCGGCTGGGCCGCCCGAGGCACCGGGCCGGCGGACATCCAGCTCGGGACGCGGGACGTCAACGGCCGGGTCGCCCGGTCGACGGACATCCAGCTCGGGACGTAGCTGCTGCGCGGCGGGCGCGGACGCGGGCGGCGGCGCGGAGGCGCCGGGCCGCCGGACGTCGAGCGCGGACGGCACGGTCGGTGGCTCGGCCGGCGGTGGGGTGGGGCGTGTCGCTGCGGCCGGTGGTGGGGTGGGGCGTGTGGCGGCAGCCGGTAATGGCGCCGTGGGGCGCACGGCGGCCGGGGGCGGTGGTGGCGCCTGCGTGGGGGGCGGCGGCGCCGGCATGGGGGGCGGCGGTGCGGCCGGGGGCATGGGGGGCGCCGGGCGGGCCGCGGCGGGCGGGGCGGCCGGGGGCGCGACCGGCGGCGGGGCGGCCGGCACCACGGGGAACGTGTTCGTCGCATCCGCCGGCGGGTCGTCGCCGCGTACAACGGGCATTTCGCCCGTACTATCGGATTTGTTCTTGTTTTTCTTTTTCTTGCTCTTGGGGGCTACCAGCTTGTCGAGCAGGTTCTGCTTGGCCGGCTTAAGTTCGATCTTGGGCAGTACCACGTGGATCGGGCCGAGGTCGGGCTCGATCTCGGGCACGGCGGCGGACGCGGCCGCGCTCGCTCCGGGCCGGACGACGCCCGTTCCCGGACGGACCACGCCGGTGCCGGGCCGGACCACGCCGGTGCCGGGACGCTCCTCCGGCGAGTCCGGAGGGCCGGAGTCATGGCCTGCGGGCTCAGCGTCCGGGTGTGATTCGGTACTCGTCACCGGACCCTCCTTCCCGTGCCCCCGATGTCTCTGCGCGACACTAACCGTAAAGCCGGCCCAGCGGCTGCCGTCATTGAGCCCGGAGGAGTGCGATGTTGGACTTCGACGTCACGGTCGAGATCCCGAAGGGGCAGCGCAACAAGTACGAAGTTGACCACAAAACGGGCCGGATCCGGCTCGATCGAACCTTGTTCACCGCCACGCAGTACCCGGCCGACTACGGCTTCATCGAGGGCACCCTGGGCGACGACGGCGACCCTCTCGACGCGCTCGTACTCGTCATGGAACCCACCTTCCCAGGCTGCCTCATCCGGTGCCGGGCGATCGGCATGTTCCGGATGAAGGACGAGGCGGGCGGGGACGACAAGGTCCTCTGCGTACCCGCGGACGACCCGCGCCAGGAGCACCTGCGCGACATCCACCACCTGCCCGAGTTCGACCGCAAGGAGATCCAGCACTTCTTCGAGGTCTACAAGGAGCTGGAGCCCGGCAAGAGCGTCGAGGGCGCCACGTGGGTCGGCCGCGCCGAGGCCGAGGCCGAGGTGCGCCTGTCGTGGAAGCGACACGAGGAGGCGATCGAGGCCGGCGAACTGGACGAGGTGGAGGTCGTCCCCTACGGCGGCGTCGGCCCCGGCACGCACTGAGCATCGACGCGGAACGAGGCGCTCCCTTCGGACAGGGAGCGCCTCGTTCCGCGTTTCAGCCCCTCGCGACGTACACGTTGTCGACCGCGCCGTTGAACTGGTCGTTGCCGCGCAGCACGCCCTTGCCGCCGATGCGCAGCGGCATCGAGTTGCTGATCCGCAGCGTCGGCGGGATCCGCCGGTGGTCGTTGGGCCGGCCGTCGATGAAGATAGACAGCCGGTTGCGGGTGCGCACGCAGTCGACACGGTGCCACTGGCCGTCAGCGACGGTCCGCTGGCCGAACGCCCGGTGGAACCGCGCGGTGCGCGTCTCCGTGAGCACGCAGCTCGGGTAGCCGGCGGCGCCGTCGACCTGCAGCTTGAACTGTCCCGTACGGGTGCGCAGGCCCTTCTGCAGGATGTTCTCGCCCGGGCTCGTGGCGGTGGCCGACAACTGCACCATGGCGCCCCACGAGAACGGCCGTGTGCCCGGGTTCAGGTCCTCGGAGCTGTCCGCCTGCAGTACGGCGCGCGGGCAGCTGGCCGCCGCTTTGGGTACGCGTACGGCCATCCACGGGTAGCACGGCCGGGGGTAGCGGACCGCGAGGCCCTCGCCCCGTACGGCGGGCACGATGCGGCCGCCGTTACGGCTCGCGACCTCCAGCGTGTGCCCGTGGCCGGAGTCGTCGCGCACGACACCCTCGCCGAGGCCCCGGTCAAACGTGTACCGGGCGACAACCCGCCATTGCCCGGCAACCGGCGGAGCGGCGGATGGCGGCGGGGCCGGCGGCACCGGGTGCGCGGACGGGGACGCCGGCAGCCCTCGAGCGATGACCTGAGGCGGCAGCAGTTCGTCGGGCACGACGGAGGCCAGGACGCCGGTCCTCGCCGCGACGGCGGTCGGAACGGCCGACACGGTGACGAGCGCCGCGACACTCAGGACGGTACGTCTTCCTCTCATCTCGCCCGAATAACGACGTCATCGGCGAGATGGTCTCGCGGAAATGGCCAAGGTCACCCGGCCAGGCCGCGTACCCAGGCGAAGAGGTCCAGCACCACGCACGCCAGCGGGGCGAGCGCGACCACGGCGACGATGTCGAGGATGTCGGCGAGCCGCGCGAGGTACGGCGAGCCGTCCCCGCGGCGGCGCGGGGCGAGCGCGGCCGTCGCGATCAGCGCGGCGACCGTGACCAGGGCGACCGCCACGGCGAGCAGCCGGACGGTCGTGGACGCGCCACCGAGCAGCGCCCAGCCGGCCACGGCGAGGGCCGCCAGCCCACCGGCGACGAGCGGCAGCCGGGCGGCCACCGTGGGGAACAGGCGGGAACGCAGCAGCAGGGCGAGGCCGGCGACCGCGCCGAGCGCCGGGCCGGCACCTCGCGGCCCGAGCGCGACGACGCACGCGACGGCGAGCAGGGCGATGCCCGCCAGCGCGCCGATGAGCAGCTCGTCGGCGCGGGTCACGGCCGCGCGGATCTGCGGGCGGTCCGGCCGCCGTTCGGCGGCGAGGGTCTCCGGGGACGCGGACACGACGGGCAGCGGCAGCCGCCCGAGCCGGACGGCGAGCACGGGCGCCGCCCCGATCCCGGCGACGACGGCCACGGTCAGCACGGCCGCCCCACCGCGCCCGGAGATCAGCGCCGCGAGTACGGCGCCGAGCGTGCCGAACGCCCCGACCGTGACCCCGGCCGCGAAGACGCGCAGGCCGTGGCCGACCCCGACGGCCCCGAGGACCGAGGCGAACAGCAGCGCGGCGGCGCCCACCACGAGGGCCCCCGGCCCGGCGGAGCGCAGCGGCGGGTCGCCGGCGACGAGCAGCGCCCCGCCCGCCGCCGCGTACGGCAGGCCGAACCCGGCGCTGGCCGCCCCGGTGACCCCGTCGCCGAGGGCGCGCGAGAGCAGGACGCCGAGTCCGATGAGGACGACGGCGGCGAACAGCGCGATCGTCCCGGGCACGGACCACGGCGGCCCGAGGGTGAGCAGTGCGATGAGCCCGCCGAGCAGCACGGCCCCGGCCGCGACGAGGGCCACCGTCCGGGTGGTGGTGGCGTCCCACGCGTGTCCCCGCCCCCGGGCGCTGGCCGCGATCTCCTCGACCACGTCGTCGTACGCCGGCTCGGGCCACAGCATGGCACGCGGCACGAGGTAGAGCACATCACCATCGCGTACCCCCTGCTGCGCGAGCGGGCTGTCCCCGGCCAGCGCGGCGCCGTCGCCCCGGCGCAGCGCCCAGCCGCCGGCCGCCTGGGTCAATGGCCCGTGCGGTTGCGGCGGGAACCCGGCCCCGGCGGGCGGGCGCAGTTCGCCGGCCTCGCCGGCCCGGCGCAGCAGCTCGGGCAGCACCTCGGCGAGCGGCACCTGGTCGGGCACGACGAGATCGAGGCGGCGGCGCGGGGCGCGGATGGTCACGCGGGCCACGCCGCTGGTCGTGGCGGTCACCGCACCGTCCTACCACGATTCGCCAGCGCATCGGTACCCGTCAGTCTCCGGCGAGCTCACCGAGGGTGACGGGCTGCGCGAGCGGCCGGTGCGCGAACGCGGCGAGGTCGGCCGCGTCCGGCTCCCGTCCGCGGAGTTGCGCGGTCAGGCACGCCGTCGCGTGCCCGCACATCCGCCCCTGGCACCAGCCCATGCCGGGCCGGGCGAGCAGCTTGACGGCACGCGCGTCGGTCGCGCCCAGCTCGGTGACGGCCGCGCGGACCGCGCCTGCCGTGACCTCCTCGCACCGGCAGACGAGCGTCGCGTCGGTCACCCACCGGGTCCAGCCGGCGGGCACGCGGTGCGCGCGGTGCATCGCGGTGGCGAACCGCCGCAACCTCGCCCTCCGTTTCACCCAGGGGGTACGGGCGGCAGCGCCGGCCGCCGCCGCGCCGGCGAGCTGTCCCTCGACGACGGCCAGAGCCCACCCGCCGACCCCGGTGACCTCTCCCGCCGCGTACACACCGTCCACAGTGGTGCGCTGGTCGGCCCCGACCGCGAGGACAAGGTTGCCGTCGACGTCGAGCCGCGTCCCGCAGCCCAGCGCGAGGGCCAGTTCGAGTTGCGGCACGAACCCGAAGCTGACCGCCACGGCGTCGCACGGGATCGTCTGCTCGTCGCCGGGTACGGGCCGACCCTCGCGGTCGAGCCGACTCACGGTGACCGCCTCGACGGCGCCGTCGCCGTGCGCGGCCGTGACGGCGCGCCGGGTCCGGTAGCGCACCCGGTGCCGCGCGAACGTCGCCGCGTACCGGGCGCCCTCGACGACCTTGCCGGGCGCGGTGAGCAGCGCCGCTGGTTCGGCCGCGTACCGGCGTGGGTCCCCGGCCTCGGCGACGAGCGGCACCGTGGTCCCCGCCTCGGCGAGCGCGGCGGCCACGGGCAGCAGGAACGGCCCGGCACCGGCGACGACGACCCGCCGCCCGACGGGTACGCCGGACGCTTTCAGCAGCGCCTGCGCCCCGCCGGCCGTCACGACGCCCGGCAGGTCCCACCCGGGGAACGGCAACACCCGGTCGTACGCGCCTGTCGCGATCACCACCCGCCGGGCGGTGACGACCGCGTCGGTCGTGTGCAGCCGGAAGCCCTCGTCGCCGGCGGCCTCGGCGAACCACACGGCCGAGTCGACGAGCCGGATCAGCCGCCTGTCGTCGAGCGCGGCCGCCAACTCCCCGAACGCGCGTCCCCTCGGCGGTTCCCCCTCGCGGTGCCGCCAGAACTGCCCCCCAGGTCGGGTTCCCGCGTCGACCAGCGCGACCGAACACCCGGCGCCCAGTGCCGCCCCAGCGGCCGCCATCCCCGCCGGCCCGGCCCCCACCACGGCGACCTCGACCTCGACCCGCGTGTCGCTGCCCGCCTCCGTTGGCGCCGCCCCGACCCCCGGCTCGTCCGGCGTGAGGACCATGCCCGCCCGGGCGGGCACCTGACAGGCCCGCTGATGCGGCACCCCGTCCACCGTGATCAGGCAGTCAAAGCAGGCCCCGATCCCGCAGAACAGCCCGCGCGGCCGCCCGCCGCCCCGGGTCGTTCGCCACCCGCCCACCCCGCCGGCCATCAGCACCCCGGCGACGCTCTGCCCGTCGCCCACCGGCACGCTCCGCCCACACCACTGGACCGCGGCTCCCCCATCCGTCATGACGTCACCTCTCCCCGCCTGGATCACTGAGAGTCACCACGCCGGCCCGCCGCCCATGTGCTCCCCCGCCCCCTTTGCTCTGCTTACTCAGAGGAAGCAGCACGCTCCGTAATGCCCGACAAACCGGACAAGAATCCATCATGGCTGGTCAGCCTCCGTGATGCCTATATGTAAGCAGAGCAAAGGGAGTGGAGCGGCCAGCCGTCGGCGGGCAGGAGCAGCACGCAGCGTGAGGTCCCACAAAATGCACCCTCAGTTACCGTCTGGCGGCGGGGCGGCGAAGCGGGCGGGGGCGAACGGGGCCGGGTCCACGGCGGGCTGCGCGCCGGTCACCAGGGCCGTGATGAGTTCGCCCGTGGCGGGGGCGAGGCCGATCCCGGCGCCCTCATGGCCACAGGCGTGCCACAGTCCCGCCACCTGCGGGTCCGCGCCGATCACCGGCAAATGATCAGGAGAGTACGGACGGAAGCCCCGGTACGCGCGCATCGCGCTGACGCCCGCCAACGCGGGGAACAGGCGCAGCGCGTTGGCGGCCAACAGGCGCAGGGCGGGCAGCGAGAACGTCCGGTCGAAGCCCACCCGCTCGCGGGTCGACCCGATCAGGATCGTGCCCGCGGCCGTGCCCTCCACGACCGCCGACGCCTGCAGCCCGGCGTCGTCGCTGGCCACATTCGCCAGGTACTCCGTGTCCTGGACCTTGTGCCGGATCAACGGCGGCAGCGGCTCGGTGACCAGGATGAAGCCGCGGCGCGGCGCGATCGGCAGCCGCACGCCCGCGCTCGCGAACACCGAGCCCGCCCACGTGCCGGCCGCGTTCACGACCACCGGTGTCGAGATGGCGTCGCCCGACGCGGTCTCCACGGCGGTCACCCGGCCGCCCGCGCGGCGCAAACCGGTCACCTCAACACCACAGTGGACGGTCGCGCCCGACCGGACCAGCAGGTTCGCCGTCGCCAGCATCGGCTGCACCTGCATGTCCTGGGGGTAGAAGGCGCCGCCCGCGAAGCCGGGGGCCAGGTGCGGCTCCAGTTCGCGCAGGTCGGGTTCGGACAGGAGGCGCGCTGTCACCCCGTACGCCCCCTGGTTGAGGGCGAGTGACGCGAGCCCGGACATGGCGGCGGCGCTGGACGCCACCATCACGCCGCCCTTGGGTTCCAGCTCGAAGCCGCCGACCTCCTCCCCGAGCGCCAGCCACAGGGCGTTCGAGCGCATCGCGAGCGCCAGCTCCGGGCCGGGTTCCTTGTCGGAGACGAGCAGGTTGCCCTCACCGGAGCCGGACGTCCCGCCGGCGACCGCGCCCCGCTCCAGCACCGTCACCCGCAGGCCGGCCCGCGACAGGTGGTAGGCGCACGCGGCGCCCACGATGCCGGCGCCGACGACCACGACGTCCGGGGTCACAGCAAGAAGCCCGCCGGGAACGGGTCCTCGGGATCGAGCATGTACTGAGCGGTGCCCGTGATCCACGCGCGGCCCGTCACGGCCGGCACCACGGCGGGGCGGCCGGCCACCGTGGTCTCCTCGACGAGACGGCCGATGAACGGGCGGCCCAGGTACGACTCGTTGACGAAGTCGCGGCCCAGCGGCAGTTCGCCGCGCGCCCACAGTTGCGCCATGCGCGCCGACGTGCCCGTGCCGCACGGGGAGCGGTCGAACCAGCCGGGGTGGATCGCCATCGCATGGCGGGAGCGGTGCGCGTCCGAACCGGGAGCGGCCAGGTAGACATGGTGGCAGCCACGGATCTCCGGCTGCTCGGGATGCACCGGCTCGCCGGCCTCGTTGATCGCCGCCATGATGGCCAGGCCGGCGTCCAGCAGCTGGGTCTTGGCGGCCCGGTCGAACGGCAGGCCGAGCTTCTCCAACGCCACGATGGCGTAGAAGTTGCCGCCGAAGGCCAGGTCGTAGCCGACCTCCCCGAGACCCGGCACCGCCACGGACGCGTCGAGCGCGACCGGGAACGACGGGACGTTGCGGATGGTCACGCCGGTCGCGGCGCCGTCGTCGCGTACGGCCACGTCGACGACGACGAGACCCGCCGGCACATCCAGGCGGATCGTGGTGACCGGCGACGTCACCGGCACCATGCCGGTCTCGACCAGGACGGTGGCCACGCCGATCGTGCCGTGTCCGCACATCGGCAGGCAGCCCGACACCTCGATGAACAGCACCCCGAAGTCGGCGTCCGGGCGGGTCGGCGGCTGCAGGATCGCGCCCGACATGGCCGAATGACCGCGCGGTTCGAACATCAACAGCGTGCGCAGGTGATCCAGCTCCGTCATGAGGTGCACCCGCTTGTCGGCCATCGTCGCGCCCGGGATCACCCCGACCCCGCCGGTGATCACCCGGGTGGGCATGCCCTCCGTGTGCGAGTCGACCGCGTGGAAGACCCTCCGGGTACGCATCAGCGCGACATCTGGGAGCGCAGAAGCGCCGCCTGCTCGTCGGTGAGCGGGACGCGGGGCTCCCGGCACGGGCCGCCGTACCGGCCGACCTCGTCCATCATCAGCTTGATCGCCTGGACGAACTCGGTCTTGGAGTCCCAGCGCAGCAGCTGGTGCAACTCGCGGTAGGCCGGCAGGGCCGTGTCCAGGTCGCCCTTCACGGCCGCCTCCCAGAACGCCACGCACTCGGCCGGCAGGGCGTTCGTCACGCCGGAGATCCAGCCCTTGGCACCGGCCAGGGCCAGCTCCAGCGCCACGTCGTCCGAGCCGGCGATCACGTCGAGGCCGGGCGCCGCCTCGGCGATCTCGTACCCGCGCCGCACGTCCCCGGTGAACTCCTTCACGCCGACGATCAGGCCCTCGTTGTGCAGCTCCGCCAGCAGCTCCGGGGTGAGGTCGACCTTGGTGTCGATCGGGTTGTTGTACGCCACGATCGGCAGGCCGGCCTTCGCGACCTCCCGGTAGTGGGCGAGCACGGCGCGGCGGTCGGCCCGGTAGGCGTTCGGCGGCAGCAGCATGACGGCCGGACAGCCCGCCTCGCCCGCGCGCTCGGCCCAGCGACGGGCCTCGGCCGACCCGTAGGCCGCGACGCCGGGCACGACCACGCCCCCGCCGTCGGCCGACAGGGCCGTCATCATCACCTGGACGCGCTCCGCCTCCGTCAGGGTCTGGTACTCCCCCAGCGAACCGTTGGGCACCACTCCCTGGCAGCCGCTGGTCACAAGCCAGGACACGTGCTCGGCGTACGCGTCGAAATCGATGGTCAGGTCCTCGCGGAGCGGCAGCGCGGTCGCCACCAGCACCCCATGCCACGGCATCATGACCGCCAGTGTGGCTGATCAAGGCCTGACCTGCACAGTCCCCGATTGTGTGCAGCTGATTACGCACACGGTCCGGGACGGGGCCGACACGCAGCGGCACCGACCCCTAACATCGAGGCCCATGGGTACGGTCATCATCACGCGGCCGCCGCGCCGGCCCGCGCCACCGATGCCCACCGGCGAGATCGCCATCGAGCCGCCCCCGGTGATCCCGCAGCCCACCGGCCAGCGCTGGCAGCAGTGGCTGACCGTGCTGCCGCTGCTCGCCGGCACGGTGGCGACCGCTCTCATGTTCAGCGGCCAGAAGGGCGCGGGGACGTACACGTACGTGGTCGGGGGCCTGTTCGGGCTGTCCACGCTCGGCATGCTGATCACCAACTGGGGCGGGCAGAACGGCCCCCACAAGGCCGAGCTGATCCAGGCCCGCCGCGACTATCTGCGCTACCTGGCCGGGCTGCGGCGCACCGTACGGGCGGCGATCGTCGCGCAGCGCACCGCCCTGGCGCACCATCACCCCGACCCGCAGGCGCTGTGGTCGGAGGCGTTCGGGCCCCGGGTCTGGGAACGGCGCCCCACCGACCGTGACTTCGCGGTCGTCCGGATCGGGCTGGGCCCGCAGGCACTCGGCAGCGAGCTGATCGCGCCCGACTTCGACCCCACGGCCAACCTCGAACCGGTCACGACCGGCGCGGTGCGGCGCTTCCTCGACGCGTACGCCGTGGTGCCCGACCTGCCCGTCGCGCTCAACCTGCGCGGCTTCACCCGCGTCGTGCTCGACTCCCCGGCGCACGCGCGCCCGCTGGCCCGCGCCATGGTCGCCCAGCTCGCCACCTTCCACGCCCCCGACGACCTGATCATCGCGGCGTGCGTGGCCGCCGACCAGCGGCCCGCCTGGGACTGGCTCAAGTGGCTGCCCCACGCGCTGCACCCCACCAAAACGGACGCGCTGGGCCCGCGCCGGCTCCTCGCGGCCTCGCTCACCGAACTCGACGAGCTGCTCGCGGACGTGGTCGCGACCCGCAAGCGGGCGACGCCGGGTGTCGCGGGGAGCGCCGCCCCGCAGGTCGTGCTGCTCATCGACGGCGGCGACACGGCCGGGTCGGCCCACCTGGGCTCCGGCCTGGACGCGGTGACCTTCGTGGACCTCGGCGGGCCGCCGCCGGCACCGCTGGACGCGGGCACGATCGTCCTGAGCGCGGACGCGGCCGGGGTGCTGTCCACCGTGACCGCCGACGAACGCGCCCGGGTCGGCACCGTCGACACGCTGAGCCTCGTGGAGGCCGAGACCCTGGCCCGCCGCCTGGCCCCGCTGCGCCTGGCCGGCGCCGCGAAGGAGCACGCCCCGCTGGCCCGCGACTTCGACCTCGCCGAGCTGCTCGGCATCCCCGACGCGACCGCGGTGGACGTGGCCGCGCTGTGGCGACCCCGCTCGCGGCGCGAGTTCCTGCGGGTCCCCATCGGTACGGGCACCGACGGCGGGCCGGTCCACATCGACCTGAAGGAGTCCGCCGAGGACGGCATGGGCCCGCACGGCATGCTCGTCGGCATCACCGGGTCGGGCAAGTCGGAGCTGCTGCGCACCCTCGTGCTGGGGCTGGCCACCACCCACTCGTCCGAGGAGCTGAACTTCGTCCTCGTCGACTTCAAGGGCGGCGCCACCTTCTCGGCGCTGGATCAGCTGCCGCACACCTCCGCGCTGATCACCAACCTGGAGAAGCAGCTGCCGCTCGTCGACCGCTTCGGCGAGGTGTTGGAGGGCGAGCTGGCGCGCCGCAGCGAGCTGCTCAACCGGGCGGGCAACCTGTCGTCGCTGCGCGAGTACCGCCGGGCCGCGCGCGCCGACCTGCCCGCCCTGGCCACGCTCGTCATCGTCTGTGACGAGTTCACCGAGCTGATCGCGCGCAAGCCGGCGTTCGCGGAGCTGTTCGACCGCATCGCCCGGCAGGGCCGGTCGCTGGGCATGCACCTGCTGCTGGCCACCCAGAAGTTCGACGAGGGGCGCACGCGCGGGCTGGAGGGGCAGCTCAACCTGCGCATCAGCCTGCGTACCCAGCACGCCATGGACTCGCGGGCCGTGCTGAAGGCCCCGGACGCCGCCGAACTGCCGGCCGCGCCCGGGCACGGGTACCTGACGTTCGGCGGCGGGCCGCTGACCCGCTTCAAGGCCGCGTACGTGTCGGGACGGTACCGCCGGCGCGGGGCGGCGGGGGCGGTCGCGGGCGCCGCGACGGGGGTGCTCGACTACCACACCCACCACGTGGCGGGCGCGCCCGCCGAGGCGACTCCGCTGGAGATCGAGGCGCCCGAGAGCCTGTTGGAGCTGCTGGTCGCCGGCATGCGCGGACGCGGCCCGGCCGCGCACAAGGTGTGGCTGCCGCCGCTGGACCGGGCGCCGAGCCTCGACGACCTGCTCGGCGCGATCGTCACGGTCGACACCCCGGGCCGGGGTATGCGCGGCCTGACCGTGGCCAACCCGTCGCTGCGCGGCGCCCTGCAGGTGCCTGTCGCGCTCGTCGACAAGCCGTTCGAGCAGCGCCACGACGTGTGCTGGCTCGACCTGGCGGGGGCGGCCGGGCATGTGGGCATCGTGGGCGCCCCGCAGAGCGGCAAGTCCACCGCCGTGGCCACGCTCGTGACGGCGCTCGCGCTCACCCACACGCCGCGCGAGGTGCAGGTGTACTGCCTGGACTTCGGTGGCGGGCGGCTGGCCACGCTGCGCGGGTTGCCGCACGTCGGCGGGGTCGCGGGCCGGCTCGACGCGGCTGCCGTACGCCGCACGGTGGGCGAGGTCGCGACGCTGCTCGCCGACCGGGAGCGGCGCTTCGCGGCCCGGGGCATCGACTCGATCGCGACGTTCCGAAGGCTGCGCCGCCCGGCCGACTTCGACTCCACCGTCGCGGTCGCCGAGGACGAGTTCGGCGACGTGGTCCTGCTCGTCGACGGGTGGCAGACGCTTCGGCACGACTTCGAGGACCTGGAGCCGATCGTCATCGACCTGGCCACCCGTGGGCTGAGCTACGGCATCCACCTCGTCGCCACGGGCAACCGGTGGCTGGATTTCCGCAGCTCCATGACGGACCTGTTCGGGGCGAAGCTGGAGCTGCGCCTCGGCGACGCGGCCGATTCGGTGGCCGGGCGGGCCCGCGCCGAGGCCGTTCCGAAGGCGGCGCCCGGCCGGGGCCTGACCAGCGACGGCGCGCATCTGATGACCGCCCTGCCGCAACTGACCGCCATGGGGCCGGACGAGCTGGTGAAGGCGATCGACGCGGCATGGGCCGGCGACCGCGCCCAGGCGGTACGGCTGCTGCCGCCGCTGGTCGACTACACCTCCTTCGTCGTGCCGGACGCGCAGGGCATCGGCCGTCCGGTGGGTACGGAGTTCGCGCTGCCGTTGGGGTTGGCCGAGAACGATCTGCGCCCGGTGCTGCTGGACTTCGCGGCCGAGTCGCACCTGGTCGTCTACGGCGACAGCGAATGCGGCAAGTCGAACGTGCTGCGGGTGATCGCGGAGTCGTTGACGCGCCGCTTCACGCCGGACCGCGCGAAGATCATGCTGGTGGACTACCGGCGCAGCCTGCTGGGCGCGGTGCCGAAGGACTACGAGGTCGGCTACGGTACGGCCGCCGAGCACACGGAGGCGCTCATGGAGGCGCTGAGCCGCAAGCTGCACGAGCGCCGGCCCGGTGTCGACGTGACCGCCGAACAGTTGCGTACCCGCTCGTGGTGGACCGGGGCGGAGTGTTTCGTGCTGATCGACGACTACGACCTGGTGGCCACCGGGCCGAACAACCCGATCCTGCCCCTGGTCGAGCATCTGGCGCACGGCCGTGACGTGGGCCTGCACGTCATCGCGGCCCGCCGTGCCGGCGGCGCGGGCATGGCGAGCTTCGACCCGCTGCTCAAGACCCTGCGCGAGCTGGCCTCACCCGGCCTGGTGATGTCCGGCGACCGTAACGAGGGCCCGCTGGTGGGCGCCGTTCGGCCGTCCCCCCAGCCGCCCGGCCGCGGTTGGCTGGTCACCCGCAAGGAGGGCGCCCGCCTGGTCCAGCTGGCCCACCTCCCGGTCGACTGACCTCCCGGCCCGCCAGGGTTCGGGCGGGAACGGCGGGGTCAGGTGCAGGAACCGGTGGCGACCGGCTCCGTACGGGTGGCGCCGGCGTCCGCGACCGGGGCGGCCTCCTCGGCCGTCAGCGCGAAGCCCGTGTTCGGGTCGTCGACCGCCGCCGCGAAGATCACGCCGAGGACCTTGGCGTCCTCCGTGATGAGCGGGCCGCCGGAGTTGCCGCTGCGGACCTTGGAGCGCAGCGTGTAGACCTCGCGGGTCACTGTCGCGTTGTCGTAGATGTTGGGACCGCGCACCTTGCGGGCGTCGCGTACGCGCGCCGAGGTGGCCGTGAACGGCCCGTTGAGCGGGAAGCCCACCACGATCGCGTCGTCGCCGCTGTCGGCCTCGGCGCCGGCCCAGGGCATGACGGGCGCCGTCAGCCCGGGCACGTGCACGACGGCGAGGTCACGCTGCGGGTCGTAGAGCACGACATTGCCCCGCGAGCGCCGGCCGTTGATCTCGACGGAGAGGGCGCCCTTGGTGCCCGCCACGACGTGCGCGTTCGTCATCACGCGCTCGGGGGCGTAGACGAAACCGGAGCCCTCGATGCGCCGCGAACACGACGGCGCCGTACCAAGGATCTTGGCGGAGGAGCGTTTGGCGGTCGCCACGGCGGCGGACTTGGCGAGCTGCGGGTCGGGCGCCGGCACCTCGGTGACGTCCGTGGGGGTGAGGCCGCCGAACACGTCCGGGAAGTCGCTGTCGGCGATCGAGTCGCGCAGTCCGTTGTAGAGCGAGCGGGCCGCGTCCGGCATGACGGTGTCGACCCCGTGCAGGATCGCGCTGTTGCGGACGGCCTTGGCGACGCCGGGCAGCGCCGAGGAGCCGAGCGGCGCGGCGATCATCCAGGCGACGAGCAGCAGGGCCAGTACGGACACGAGGATGCCGCCGCTGTCGTCAAGCCGACGCCCGACCGGGCTGTTGATCGCGCGTCGCAGGCGGTTGCCGGCCCACGCGGCGATCGCCTGGCCGCCCAGCGCGATGCCGAACACGATGATCAGCGAGACGACGATGCGCCCGAGCGGCTGCTCGAACCGGTCGACGATCAGCGGCGCCACCTGCAGGCCGATCAGCGCGCCGCCGAAGAAGCCGACGAACGACAGCGCGCCCACGAGAAAGCCCTGGCGGTACCCGTTGATCGCGAACAGCACGACGAGGAACACCAGTAGAAGATCAACTACGCTGCCGAACATCCCGCAAGAGTACGGTCGTCGCGCCACGTGCCGAGGACGTCACTCGGCGAGGGGAATCAGCCGACCGGGCCGCCAGGGCCGGGTCCAGCCGGCCAGCTCGAACAGAGTGTCCAGGATGCCGGCCGTGAAGCCCCAGACCACCATGGACCGCACCGCGAACGCCGGCCCCACGAACCCGCTCGGGTGCTTCACCCGGCCCCGGTTGGCCGGGTCGAGCAGTTCGGCGATCGGGATGCGCTCGACCCGGGCCACCTCCTCGGGCTGCATCACGGCCACCGGATGTGGCGCGTGCCACCAGGCCAGGACGGGGGTGACCACGAACCCGCTCACCGGGATCCACAGCCGGGGCAACGTCGCGACCACGGTCACGCTGGGCGGCTGCAACCCGACCTCCTCGTTCGCCTCCCGCAGGGCCGTCGCCACGGCGTCAGCGTCCCCGGGTTCGGCCCCTCCGCCGGGGAAGGCTGGCTGCCCGGCGTGTGAACGCATCCGCGCGGCGCGTTGCAGGATCAGCACGTCCGGCTCGCCGTCGGACTCTCCCAACAACACGAGTACGGCGCTGGGGCGCCCGCCCACGGCCGGGGTGGACCAGCGGGTGAAGTCGGCCCGGCGCGCGTCGAGCGCCCGCGCGGCGAGGGGGTCCCACCACGCCGGCAGGTTGAGGGCCGGGCTCGTCACCGCGTCACGGCAGGTCCACATGGAGCTTGTCGCGGACCAGTTGGGTCAGGGTGGCATCGCTCAGGGCGGCGTCGGTGTGGACGTGGGCGATGCGGCCGGTGGCGTCGACGAACAGGGTCACCGGCAGCGCGGTGCGGCCGAGCCGGGCGAGCAGCGCCTGGTCGGGGTCGAAGACGGCCGGGAAGCGCACGCCCGTCTCCGTGGCGAGGTCGGCCGCCGCCGACCGGGTGTCGCGGGTGACGACGCCCAGCACGAGGACCTGCCCGGTGTCGGCCAGTCGCTGCACGGCGGGCAGTTCGGCCCGGCAGGGGGCACACCAGGAGGCGAAGAAGTTCACGACGGCGGGGCGGCCGAGCGTGCGCAGGCTCACCCGCGGGCCGCCCGCGAAGCAGTCCAGCGCGATGTCGGGCACAGGCGTGCCGCCGGCCGGCGCGGTGGACGTGGGCGCGGCGGGAGGGCACGCCGCGAAGGGCGACGACTCCTGCGCGCGCTCGTCGCCCGTACCCGAACACGCGGCCAGGACCAGCGCGGACAGCGCGGCCGCGACGGCGAGCAACCGCCTCATGCCTGGCCGGCCCGCGCCATCGCGATGATCTCGGCGGCGCGGTCGCCCTTGACGAGGGCCGCCGCGGCGGCCGGGTCGATGGGACCGGTGCCGTAGGCCGGGCAGTCCCTGGCGAGCGGGCACGCTCCGCACGCGGGCTTGCGGGCGTGGCACACGCGCCGGCCGTGGAAGATCAGCCGGTGGGAGAGCATCGTCCAGTCGCGGCGCTCGATCAGCTTGCCGACGGCGTGCTCGATCTTCACCGGGTCCTTCTCGTCGGTCCACTTGAACCGGCCGACGAGCCGTTGAAAGTGGGTGTCGACCGTCAGGCCGGGCACGTTGAAGGCGTTGCCGAGCACGACGTTGGCCGTCTTGCGGCCGAAGCCGGGCAGCGTGACCAGCTGGGCGAGCTTGTTGGGGATCTCGCCGTCGTAGCGCTCCATGACCCCTTGGGCGAAGCCGATGATGTTGTTGGCCTTGTTCCGGAAGAACCCGGTCGACTTGATCATCTCTTCGAGCTCGGCGCGGTCGGCGCCGGCGTAGTCGGCCACCGTGGGGTAGCGCGCGAACAGCTTCGGGGTGACCTGGTTGACCCGCTCGTCGGTGCACTGCGCGGAGAGGATCGTGGCGACCGACAACTCCAGCGCGTTGGTGTGGTCGAGCTCGCAGTGCGCGTCCGGGTGAGTGAGCGCCAGCGTGCGCGCCATGCGCCGGGCGCGACGCTTGAGCGCGAGCGGGGTCTCCTCGAGCGGTTTCACGCACCCAAGCTACCGCCCCGCCCCGACAGCGGACCGCCGCCTACGGCGACAGTGGCGTGATCTTGCCCGATTTGTCGATGCGGGCCGCGTTGTCGCCGAAATCGTCCTCGGACAGCCCGTTGACGAACGACAGCGCCCGCTTCTCCTTGTCGACCGCCGGGTAGCCGCCGTTGACCATCTCGGTCGGGACGAGGGTGCCGCTGACCCACGTGCCGTCCGGCTTCAGGCGAACCTTGAGGATGCCGCCGACGCCCAGGTAGCCGGTGCCGCGCAGCACCCGGTACCCGCAGAAGTTGCCCAGGCTGTACGCGATGAGCCGGCCCTTGTAGAACTCCATCCCGCGCATGATGTGCGGCCCGTGCCCGAACACCACGTCGGCGCCCGCGTCGATCATCTTGTGGGTGAAGGTGATCAGGTCGCCGCGGTCCTCGCCGGCGAAGATCTCGTGGCCGCGCTTGACGTGCTGCTTGTCGGAGCCCTCCGCGCCGCCCTGCATCTGGAGCACCACGATGTCGGCGTTCTTGGCGGCCTTGCGCACCAGCGACGCGCTGCCGGAGATGTCGTTGAGGCTCTGCGTCCAGCCGTAGATCGAGAACCCGATGACGGCGACCTTGACGCCCTTCACCGTGCGGTACGTGATCTGGCCGGGCGCGCCCGTGTGCGCGATGCCCTGCTTCTCCAGCGCCTTGCGGGTGTTGTCCAGCCCGGCGCGGCCCATGTCGAAGGTGTGGTTGTTGGCCAGGTTCATCACCCCGAACCCGGCGTCCTTCAGGTGCCCGGCGTACGAGGTCGGCAGGCTGAACTGGTGGCAGTTCGCGGCCGGGCGCGGGCTCGGCGACGGGTTGCCCGGCCCCGGGGTGGGCGTCTCCCACCCGCACTTCACGTACCCGGTGTCGCCCGACAGCGGCGTCTCCAGGTTGCCCATGACCAGGTCGGCCTTCAGCGAGGTGCGGACCCGGTCGAAGAAGCCCTTGCCGCCGCCCGGCGGCAGGTCGCCCGGCGCCGAGCCCATGATCACATCGCCGACCCCGGCGAGGGTGATGGTCCCGTCGTCCTCCGGGGCGGACGGCTTCGGGGCGCCCGACGGCGCGCCTGCGCTGGCCGGCGCCAGCCAGCCGGCCGTCGGCGCGTCCGGGCCGAAGGACGCGCCGCCCGCGACGGCCGCGCCGACCAGGCCGAGCACGAGCAGCGCCACGACGGCCAGCAGCGGCCCTCGCCGCTTGTTGTCGGCGGCGGGCGGCGTGATGGCCGGGGGGTCCTCTTCGGGCGGCAGGTACGGGCGTCCGTAAACAGTCACTATCGGGTCACGTTCCGGGAGGCAGGGCGGGGTGACGCCAGGCTACTCGAACGGGTGACCCCACGCAGGTGGCCACGCGGCCGTACCCGCGAGAACGGCCTGGTGAGTGGCCCGGGCCAGGCGGGCACCCCACGTGGAGCGCGGTCCGCCGAACGGCTCGGCCGGCCCGGCCGCCGGGCAGGCGACCACGACCGCGTCGCTGGCCGTACCGGTCGCTTCCAGCCCGTACTCCCACAGGGCCTGAACCTTCGCCTCGGTGACCGTGAGCGCGGCATTGACCAGCGCGGCGTCCGTGAGCGCCACGGGGACCCACCCGACGATGTTGATCGTGCCGATGCCGTGGCGCAGGTCACCGTCCGGCGCCGCGGCCCAGGTCGGATGCCCCAGCCCGACGGTCGCGGCCACCTCGACCCCGCCGTCGTTCGCGAACTCCACCGCGCCGACGTCCACGGCCGTCAGCAGCCCGGCACCGGGTCCGCGCAGCCCCAGGCCGTCGGCCAGCTCGGCCAGGTGCCGGTCCGGGTCCATCCGGGAGTACTCGCGGGAAACGGTCGCGTTGATGATCCACTGCCGGTCGCCGACGCCCCCGCCGAGCGGGCCGCTGCAGATCGCCCGGGCGGGTTCGGCGAAACGCCAGAACAGGAGGGGGAGGTTCCTGCCATCCTCAATACGGCTGGTGCGGGTCGGTGCCATCGGCCGGGATATTAACGGGAGATCACCGATTTGCTAGGGCGGCGTCAGTTTCCCGCCCTGGTGTGCCTAGACTGGCTCCGTCCGGCAGACTCGCCGGACGGTGGAGGTGCGGCAATGGACGAGACATTGACCCGCAGCGGGATCTTCCAGGGTGTCGACCCCGAGGCGGCCGAGGCGCTCGCCAAGGAGATGGAGACCGTAGAGGTCCGCAAGGGTGACGTCGTCTTCAACGAGGGCGAACCGGGCGACAGCCTGTATATCGTGCTCTCCGGCAAGATCAAGCTGGGCCGGCGGGCGGCCGACGGGCGGCAGAACCTGATCTCCGTGATGGGCCCGTCCGACATGCTCGGCGAGCTGTCGCTGTTCGACCCCGGCCCGCGCACCGCCACCGCGACCGCGATCGTGGACACCCGCCTGGCCCGCCTGCGCAAGGCGAGCCTGCGCCCCTGGCTGACCAACCGCCCGGAGATCGCCGAGCAGCTGCTACGCGTGCTGGCCCGCCGCCTGCGCCGCACGAACGACGCCCTCGCCGACCTGATCTTCACCGACGTGCCCGGCCGCGTGGCCAAGAACCTGCTGCAGATGGCCGGCCGGTTCGGCTCCCGCGACGGCGGCGTCCTGCGGGTGACCCACGACCTCACCCAGGAGGAGCTCGCCCAGCTCGTCGGCGCCTCCCGCGAGACCGTGAACAAGGCCCTGGCCGACTTCGCCTCCCGCGGCTGGCTGCGCCTCGACGGCAAGAGCGTCATCATCCTCGACCCGGAGCGCCTCGCCCGCCGCGCCCGCGTCTGACCGCCGCTCCCACCACGCTCACAGATTGTCCCTACGCACCCCCGGTGCGGCGCCCGCCCCTGCCTACGGGGTCACGGGGAAGGGGTCGCTGCAGATGAGCTGCTGGGCCGCCGCGACCGGGTCGCTGTGGGTGAAGAGCGTCGCCGACTGGGGCTCCGGCTGGACGGTCCCCTCGGTCGCCACGCCCACGCAGAACACGGCCTGCCTGACCTGCGCCGGCAGGGTGGCGTCGCTGACGTACGGGCGCCGGGCCGCCAGCGGCAAGGGCACGCGGACCGTCTCGCCGAAGCTCACCCCCGCGGGCACGATCGTGCCCTCCACGATGAAGCGGACCGCCGGGTGCAGGTCCTTGGGCAGCCCGAAGACCCGCTTGGCGATCTCCACCTTGTCGTCGTCGCGCGCGGTGACGTAGACCGCGTCCAGGTCGACGTTGCCGGGCTCGTGGGTCTCGGACCTCGGCACCCCGGTGAACGCGACGATGGCCTTCTGCTCCCGGTTGAGCAGCGTGTATTCGATGAGCAGCGCGCCGGCCTCCTGCCTGGCCTGCACCGTCAGGGTGACATCGAGCGTCGGGGCGGGCGGGTCGGTGGCGCGGTCGCAGCCGGCCAGGGCGGCCAGCACGCCCAGGGCGCCGGCCGCCCAGCGCCGCAACGGGGTGCGCGTCATGTCAGTACCTCGGCCTCGGGGTCGCGCCCATCTCTTCCCGCAGCCCGTTCTCCGTGTAGTCGATCGGCTGGTCGGGGTCGATGATGGCCGGGGTGCTCGGGTCGCCGTCGTGGTCGATCGGCAGGCCCGCCGCGTTGCGCTCGTAGTTGCTGGTGTTCGGGTTGTCGGAACCGGTGTAGATCCGGGTGTCCAGGCCCGTCGTCTCGAAGTCGTAGACGTGCGCCATCTCGTGGAAGAGCACCACGACCGGCGGCCCGTCGTGGATCGTGTCGAACCCCGGGTTGTACTCGATGCTCGGGTGCTGTGACCAGGTCTTGATGAACGTCGTGTCGTTGCGGTGGGCGTACCCGTTGGCGGCCGTGGTCTCCCGGATCGTGAACGTGTCGCCCGGGTAGGCGATGTTGCCGAGGATCGGCCAGTCCGCCGCGGGCGCCTTCGTGTTCTCGTGGGCCTGGTCGAGGGCCTCCAGCATCATCTGCCCTCGGGGGGAGGCCATGAGCATGTCGAGGTCGGCCTGCACCCGTTCCTTGAACTCGTCGGAGCCCTCGATCGTGATGTGCTTGCCGAGGTCCTTGATCTCGATGGTGACGGTGCGCTCGACGTTCTCCGCGCTGTCCTCGGCCTGGCTGTAGACGACGTCGCCGTCCGGGCTGTCCGTGGCCGTTGAGGTGCCGGTGCCGCCGTCGACCCGGTCGACGCCGTGTCCGGTGTAGACATAGTCGGCGCCGCTGCCGGCGAGGATGGTGTCGTTGTCGCGGCCACCGGAGATCATGTCGTTGTCGGCGCCGCCGATGAGCAGGTCGTCGCCCGTCCCGCCCTCCAGGTAGTCGCGGCCCTCGCCCCCGGTGATCCGGTCGTTGCCGGACAGCCCGTACACGGTGTCGTTGCCCAGGCCGCCGGAGAGCCGGTCGTCGCCCTTGTACCCGTCGAGGTAGTCGCGATCGGCGCCGCCGCTGACCCGGTCGTTGCCGGCGCCGGATTCCAGCCGGTCGGCGCCGTCACCGCCGAGGACGATGTCGTTCCCGTCGCCGGACGTGATCCGGTCGGCGTCCTCGCCGCCGAGCAGCGTGAGGTCCACCTTGGTGCCGGCCGGCACGGTGATCTCGTCGTTGCCCGGGCCGGTGCGCATGATGATGTGCGCGTTGGCCGGGTACCGGAAGGTCTGGCCGTTGACGGTGACCAACTGCTCGCCGGTGTTCGGGTCGATCGTGATGGTGACCTTGTCGTCGTCGACGCCGGTGTTGATGATGACGTCGTCGCCGGTGCGGATCACGGTGACCCCGTTGCTCGCCTCCGGCGGGAGGGTCCACGGGTCGCTGGTGCCGCGCGCGACCGTGTCCCACGCGCGCGAGACAGGGGCCAGCGCCGCGCGTGCCGCGTTCAGTTCGCCGACGCAGCGCAGCACCTCGGCGTTGTAGTGCTCGCGGGCGTCGTTGGCCTCATTGATCGCCGGCTGGATGGCCTGGTTCTGCTCCTGCGTGGTCGGGCGGAAGGTGACCGTGTCGCCGTTGACGCTCAGCGGCACCTTGCCGCGGGCCTCGGCGAGCAGCCGGTCGAGCATGCTCTGCGCGGCCGTGAGCCAGCCCGCGATCGTGTCCATCGTGCCCGCGATCGCGTCGGCCGCGGTCGCGGTCGTCGCCACGTCCGTGCCGAGCTTGGTCCGGTGCGCGTGGTAGGTGTCGGCCGCCACGCCCTGCCACGCGTTGCCGGTGAGGCCGGCTGCCTGCTCGTCGACGTCCTGCTGGGCCGCGCGGGCCCTGGTCGCGTACGCGCGCCACGCGAGGGCCGCGGCCGTGAGGGCGCCGGGGTTGGCCTTGACGTCCCACAGGTTGCCTACGCTGACCTGCGAGTACGTCTCTGTATCGGGAATCACCATGGACGTTCGCGCTCCCTCGCCGGATGCCGCTGCTCGGCCTCGCGCAGCTTCCGCTCGGCTTCCTGATCGGCCTGCTGGTAGGTGAAGGCGCACCGGTAGAGCCGGTCGACATCGCCCTCGAACACCGCGACCAGCCGCCCGACGGCGGTGTCGGCGTTCTCGACCGCCGTGGTGTGTGCCGACGACGCACCCGCGCTGGCGGCCAGGTTGCCGAACGCCGCCACGGGGACGGCGAGGTCGGTGCGCGCGTCGGTCCACCCGTCGCCGAGGGCGATCGAGGTGTCCAGTGTGGTCCCCGCGAGCTTCGCGAGTTCTTCCGGATTCGCCCGTACCTCGTCCGCCATTCGACGGATGCTACCGATTCCGCGCCGTTCGCGCGGGCCCGGAATCAGTCCTCGAGCCAGGGCGGCGGGGCGTCGAACGTGGGATGCGCGAGCGTGGGTTCGTCCGATGTGTCGCGACGCTCGCCGAGCGGCGGGATCACCCGCAGCGGCTTGAGCGCCGACGTCGGATCCGGGTCGCGCTGGAAGCCGCCGAGGGTGTCGCGCAGCTGCGTCGCCGTGGGGCGGGCGGCCGGGTCGTTCGTGAGACCCTGCCGCAGCGTGGCCGTCAGCTCGGCCGGCACGCCCGGCAGGTCCGGGACCGGCTCGGCGAACAGGTCGATCACGGACACGAGCGTGGGGTTGTGGCCCTCCCGCCAGCGCGGCGGCCGGCCGGACAGCAGCGCGTAGAGCGTGGAACACAGCGCGTAGACGTCCGACGCCGGCACCGGGCGCGCGTGGTGGA
Source organism: Luedemannella helvata (assembly GCF_039528415.1). Taxonomy (NCBI): domain Bacteria; kingdom Bacillati; phylum Actinomycetota; class Actinomycetes; order Micromonosporales; family Micromonosporaceae; genus Luedemannella; species Luedemannella helvata. Next base: position 24,507 of record NZ_BAAALS010000011.1, on the reverse strand, counting down.
ACAGCTCCGGCGCCGCGTACGCGGGCGTCAGCTCCAGGGTGATCGAGGTGTCCCGCGTCTCCGTCAGCACCGCGAGGCCGAAGTCGGCCAGGGCCGGCTCCCCGAAGCGGGTGATGAGGATGTTCGCGGGCTTCACGTCGCGGTGCACCATGCCGAGGCTGTGTGCGTCGGCGAGCGCGTCCGCGATCTTCGCGCCGACGTCCCGCGCCTCGTGGTGGGTGAGCGGGCCCTGCTTGAGCCGGTCGGCGTACGTGCCGTCGCACAGCTCCATGATCAGGAACGGGTGTAGGTCGTGGGTCACGCCCGCGTCGAACAGGTCGACCACGTGCGGATGCGATGACATCTGCCCGGCCGCCTTCGCCTCGCGCAGGAAGCGGCGCTGGTCGCGGTCGTTCTCCAGCGTGCGGTGCTCCACTTTGACGGCGACCTCACGGCCGATGGACTCCTGCACGGCCCGGTACACGGTCGCGTACCCGCCGCGCGCCACGACGCGAAGCCCGGTCAAGCCGGGGATCATGGGGTGTGCCGCGGGCGGGGGGGCGCTCACATCCGGAAACGTTACGCCACGGCCGAGGACGACACGGCGGCGAGCACCGCGTCGGCTGCGCGACGCTCGCTCGCCTGCGGCGTCGCGTACGCCTCGGCCACCGCCTGGCGGGCCACGACCTCGGCCTCATCGTCCGCGCCGTGCGCGGCCAGTGCCCTCGCGAGGACGCGCAGCACGAGCACCCCGCTGCGCACGTCCTCGGCGGGCAGCTCCGCGGCGCGGCGCGCCTGGGCGACGGCCTCGGCGGGGCGACCGTCGGCGAGCAGCGCCTCCGCGTACGTCGACAGCACCTGGCGGCGCGAGAAGATCAGCGCCGGCCGGGTCGCGGCCGACTCGACCTCGCAGGCGATCGGCTCCAGCAGGTCCAGCGCGCCGGCGACGTCGCCGACCGCGAGCCGCGCCGCCCCGTGCAGCACGCGCGGCCCGACCGTGGCGGCCTGGTCGACATCGTGCGAGTCGATGACCGCGAGAGTCGCGCGCGCGTCCTCCTCGGCGGCCGTCGCGTCCCCGGCGGACAGGCTCACGAAGCCACGGATCGTCCGGGCCATGCCGATCAGCAGCGGGTGGCCGGTGCGCTCGCCGTGGCGCAGGGCGTCCGTGAGCAGGTCGTGGGCGTGCCCCGGCTCGTCCAGCCCACGCGCGACGACACCCCGTACGACGAGGGCGAAACCCATGCCCCACTCGTCGCCGGCCTCGGAGAAGTCCCCGTACGCGCGCCGCGCCTCCGCGTCGGCCGTGCTCAGGTCGCCGAGTTCGGCGGCGGCGAAGGCGCCGACCGCGCGCAGGGTGCCCACGGCCCAGTCGTCACCGACCCGGTCGCCGAACGGCAGGAACGCGTGGGCGAGCCGGCGCGCCTCCGTGAGCCGGCCGGCGAGCAGCCGGGCGAACGCGGCCGTGCCGCGCACCCAGGCCCGCCCGGTGACGTCGCCGAGTTCGGCGAAGATGCGGGTCGCCCGGTTGATCGCCTGGTCGGCCGCGAGGAAGTCGCCGCGGGTGGTGGTGACCCAGGCCAGGTACTGCAGCGACCACGCCTGGCCGGTCCGGTCGCCCGCGGCCTCGGAGATCTCCAGCGCGCGCGAGAACAGGGTCGCGGCCTCGCCGAGCCTGCCCCGCAGGTACTCGGTCATTCCGATGCGGCGCAGCACCTCGGCGCGGACATCGGCCACGTCGGCGGCCGTCGCGACCGCCAGCGCGGCGCGCCACGCGTCCTCGGCGCGCTCGGGCTCGCCGAGCGCCCGGTGCGCGAGCCCGGCTGCGAGCAGCGCCCGCGCCTTCACCGGTTGGTCGCCGCCGTTCGTGATGATCTTCTCGGCGTCGACCAGCGCCTCCTTCGCGCGGCCGAGCTGCAGCAGCGCGTTCGCGAGCACGAGACGGTCCTCGGGCGAGAAGGCGTCGCCGGCCAGGGCCGCGGCCCGGTCGAGCAGCTGGGCGGCGCGCGCCGGTTCCCCGGCGATGAGGGCGGCCCGCGCGAGGCGGCCCCACGCGGCCACGGCCAGCGGCGCCACCGCCCGGGCCGGCGCGTCCGCGCGCAGGCTGACCGCGTCGGCGAGGGTGGCGGCCCGCTCGGCCTGTTCGGCGATGAAGGAGTCCAGGTCCGTGGCGCTCCAACCCGGCACCGGCGTGGGCCGCTGCGCCGCCCAGGCGGCCAGCAGCGCGTGCCGCTCGGCCAGGTCGGCTTTGCCCACGCCCGCGTACGCGGCCTCGCGCATGAGCGGCGTCGCGAACGCGTACCCGCCGTGGACGCGCAGCAGCATGCGGCGGTGCAGCAGCTCGTCGACAGCGCGGTCCAGCTCGACGGCGACGACCGCGCCCGGCCGCGCCTCGGTGGGGTGCAGGCCGCCCGCCGGCGCCCAGGAGGCACCCCGCCCGTCGCGCAGCGCCTCCAGCGCGGCGGCGGGCACCTCGTCGCCGACGACCGCGGCGTCGCGCAGCACGGCCCGGGCCACGGGCGGCAGCGCGTCGATGCGGGCGGCCAGGACCGCGGCCAGGTCGCGGCTGAGCAGCCGGCCCCCCAGCGACTCGGGCGACAGCCGCCAGGTGCTTGTCGTGCCGCCGCGCGCGCCCGTCGTGGTGAGCGCGCCCCGCTCGATGAGCATCGTGACGAGTTCGACCAGGTAGAACGGGTTGCCCTGCGCGGTGAGCAGCAGCCGGTCCTGGTCGGCCTGAGGCAGCCGTCCGCCGCCCAGGTAGGCGGTGAGCAGCCGGGCGGCCTCCGCGCCCCGCAGCGGCGACAGCGGGTGCACCTCGGCGTCCGCGAGGCGCGACATGGTGGCCGGGTTGCGGACCAGCTCGGGACGGGCCATGAGCAGGACGAGCGCCGGGCCGCTCAGGGTACGCAGCGTCGCGCCGAGCGCGTCGATCGTCTGCGGGGTCGCGTCGTGCACGTCGTCGATGATCACGACGATCGGGCCCTCCAGCGCGGCCGCGCTGATCAGGTCGCCCACGGCCGCCGCGATGGCCTCCCGCTCGGCGTCGGCGCGCTCGGTGCCCGGTTCGCCCGGCCCGCCGGGCCGCTCGGCGCCGCCCGGGCGCTCGACCGCGCCGGGCCGGTCGGCCTGCGCGGACACCCCGTCGCCGTAGCCGAGCAGGGTCAGCAGCAGGTCCACCCGCAGCTTCGGGGCCACGCCGGTGCGCCGCTCGACCAGCTGCGCGAACCGGCGCAGCCGCTCCTCGGCGACCGCCCGGTTGGCGGCCGGGTTCGGCTCGGTCGGCAGGCCGGTGACGGCCCGGACCAGGTCGGCCAGCGGGGCGAGGCGACGCCGTTCCCCGTACGCGGCGCAGCGCACGGTCAACACCCGCGCACCGCCGCCCGTACTGCGGTCGTAGCCGGCGGCCAGGCGCGCGGCCTCGGCGGCGAAGCGGGACTTGCCCAACCCGGCCTCGGCGGTGAACACGAGCACCCGCGGCTCGCCCCGGTCGGCGACCTCGGCCAGCCGGCTGGCCACGATGCCGAGTTCCGTCTCGCGGCCCACGAACGGCGCCTCGTCACCCATGCCCGACCGGGTGCCGGGCGAGTCCACGAGGCCGAGCAGCTCGTACGCCTCGACGGGGTCCCGCTTGCCCTTGAGCCGCAGCGGCCGCAGCCAGCGCCAGGAGGCGACATGGCGGGTGGCGGCGCTCGTCACCGCCCCCGCGTACGTGGAGCCGATCGACGCCGCGTCCGCCAGCCGCGCGGCCGTGTTGACCGTGTCGCCGATGACCGTGTACTCCAGCCCGGCCTGCACACCCGCCACGACGACGCCGGTGTTGAGCCCGAGCCGCAGGCCCCCGGGCGCGCCGCCGCCGCGCTCGTCGTCGAGCACCCGGCGCACGGCCCGCTGCATGGCCAGCGCCGCGCGCACGGCCCGCTCGCCGTCGTCCTCGTGCGCCACGGGCGCGCCGAACACGGCCATGATGCCGTCGCCGGTGAGCTTGTCGACGTGCCCGCCGAAGGTCTTCACCGCGCCCGCGAGCGCCGCCATGACCCGGTCGGTGACCGCCCCGACCCGCTCCGGGTCCACGCCCTCCGACCAGGCCGTGAAGTCGGACAGGTCGCCGAAGAGCACGGTGACGACCCGTCGCTCCGTCGCGGGCAGGGTCGCCGCCGAGGCGAGCGCCGCGCCGCACTGGTGGCAGAAGTTGGCTCCGGGCACCGGTACGGTGCCGCAGACCGGGCACATCACGGCGGGTCCAACCGGCTCAGGGGCGGCGCGGATTCCCGTCCGTCGGCTTGTTGACCGTCCTCTTGCCCCAGGTAGGCCAGCTGCGCTCGGACGGACCAGGCCGCCGCGGGCCACAGGGTCGTGGGTACGTCGCGGTAGACGACCGCGACAACATCCTCAGGCGTACGCGCGCCCGCGCCGACCGCGGCGCGCACCTCGTCGAGCCGCGCGTGCCGGTGGGCCACGTAGAAGCGGGCCGCGGCCGCGCAGTCCGCGAGCGCGGGCCCGTGCCCCGGCAGGGCCGGCACGCCGTCGTAGTCGGTGAGCCGCTCCAGGCTGGCCAGGTAGGCGCCCAGGTCGCCGTCCGGGTACGCGACGATCGTCGTGCCGCGCCCCAGGATGCTGTCCCCGGTGAGCACCACGCTCCGCTCACCCGTACCGGTCACGAAGCACACGGAATCAGCCGTATGCCCCGGCGTGGGCAGCATGTCCAGATCGAACCCGGCCGCGCGGCCGACCGCGCGCACGGACGCCGGCTCGGCGCCCGCGGCCAGCACCGCGACATCCCCGCCCAGGCTGCGCACCAGGGCGCCGAGCCCCGCAACGTGATCGGAATGCCCGTGGGTGACCAGGATGCCGGCCACCGGGCTCCGCGCGGCCAGGGCGGCCAGGTGCGCGCCGTCGTCCGGGCCGGGGTCGACGATGAGGCACGGCGACGCCGGGTCGGCGCGCAGTACCCAGCTGTTCGTCCCGTCGAGGGTCATGGGGCCCGGATTGTCCGCCCGCACGAGGGCGGCCCAGGTCGGCAACTCCGCCAGGACCGCGGCGGCCGGCACGCTCACGTGGCCCACCATGCCGACGATGGTACGCAGCGGCGCCAGCGACTTACCGGGGTCAGCCCACCTCGACGATGAGCTCCACCTCGACGGGCGCGCCCAGCGGCAGCTCCGCCACGCCGACGGCGCTGCGCGCGTGCCTGCCCGCGTCGCCGAAGACCTCGCCCAGCAGCTCGCTGGCGCCGTTGATGACCGCCGGCACGGCGGTGAAGCCGGGCGCGACCGCGACGAACCCGGTGACCTTGACGACGCGGGTGACCGCGTCGATCCCGACCAGGTGATCGATCGCGGCCAGGCCGCCGAGCGCGCACCGGGCCGCCAGCTCCTTCGCCTGCTCCGGGGTGACCTCCGCGCCGACCTTGCCGACCGCGACGAGGCGCCCGTCAGCCATCGGCAACTGCCCGCTCACGTACACGTGCGAGCCCGACCGGACGGCCGGCACGTACGCGGCCAGCGGCGGGGTCACGGCCGGCAGGGTCAGTCCGAGCTCGGCGAGGCGCTTGCGGGCTGCACTCACGGATTCTCCTCTGCTGGTCGCTACTCTTTTGGCCGCTTGAGGTACGCCACCAACTGCTCCGGGTTGGGGCCGGGAATGACGGCCACCAGCTCCCAACCGTCGGCGCCCCAGTTGTCGAGGATCTGCTTCGTGGCATGCACGAGCAGCGGCACCGTGGCGTACTCCCATTTGACCATGTTCGACCCGCCCCTCAAGTCGCGAATAGATCAAGAATCCTACCGGGCGGGGCAGCCCGACACCGTGGGGGCGAGGTAGCGTAGCGGCTCCCCCGAATCGCACGTCGAGAGCGCCGAGGACCACCCCATGAGCGAGTCGCCCACCAACGAGTACCCGTACCGGTCCTCGGGCGGTGACGGGTCCCCCGAGCCAACCCCGCAGCCGCCCGCCCCGGGGGTCTACCCGCCGCCGCCCGGATACACCCCGGGCACCGCGTACGGCTCGCCGTCGTTCGCCTCGACGCCCGAGCCGGCCCAGCCGGCGCCGGCCCCGACCCTGCAGCCACCCGCGTGGACCCCGACGAGCGGCTACCCGGGCACGTCGGACCACCCGGAGCCAGCCCCGACCAGTGGCTATCCGGGCGCCGCACCGACCTCGGGTTACCCAGGGGCGACGCCGACCTCCGGCCACCCCGGAGCCGCAGCGGGTTCCGGCTACCCGGCGGCACCCGCTGGCTACCCAGGCGCCGCGCCCACGTCCGGCTACCCGGAGGCCGCGCCCAGTTCCGGCTACCCCGGCGCGGCGCCCACGTCCGGCTACCCCGCCACGGCGCCCTACCCGGCCGCGCCAACGTCCGGCTACCCGGGCGCACCGACCTCCGGTTATCCGGGCGCGCCGACGTCCGGCTACCCGGGTGCGCCGACCTCCGGCTACCCCGGGGCGCCGACGAGCGGCTACCCGGCCGCGACGCCGGGCTTCCCGCAGCAGGGCTACCCGTACGCGCCCCCGCCGAAGAAGAGCCGCAAGGGCCTGATCATCACGCTCGTGGCGGTGTTCTTCGTCCTCGTGGCCGGGGCGGGCGCCGGCGGCTTCTTCATCTGGCAGAGCTCCCAGCCGAAGGGCGAGGCGACCGCCGCCGGGGCCGCGAAGGGCTTCCTGAACTCGATCTACAAGGATCACAGCGCGAGCGGCGCGGCGAAGTACGTGTGCAAGGCCGCGCGCGACGAGGCGAAGCTGCGCAGCGTGGTGGACAACGTCCGCACGTACGAGCAGACGTACGACACCCCGAGCGTCACCTGGACCGACCCGGAGATCACCAGCAGCGGCGGCACGGCCGACGCGAAGGTCACCGTGAAGATGACCACGGCCGATGGCCGGGTCGCCGAGAAGAAGCTCCAGCTGGCCCTCGTCGAGGACCGTGGCTGGTGGGTGTGTGACGCCACTCAACTGAGCTGAGCGAGATCCCGTACGGCACACGCGCGGCCGGTAACCTCCGTGGTGTGCCGACCCGCGATCAACCCCCGGCAGGGGAACCAGCGGCCCGCTGGTCCGCGCGCCTGCACGTCGTGACCGGCAAGGGCGGCACCGGCAAGACCACGGTCGCCGCCGCGCTCGCCCTCGCGCTGGCCGCACAGGGCCGCCGGACCCTGCTCATGGAGGTCGAGGGCCGGCAGGGCATCGCGCAGTTGTTCGACCGCGCCCCGCTGCCCTACCAGGAGCGGCCGATCGCGGTGGGCTACCCGGGCACGCGCGCCAAGGGCGGCGGCGAGGTGTACGCCCTGGCGGTGGACGCCGAGGAGGCCCTCCTCGAGTACCTCGACATGTTCTACAAGCTGGGCCGCGCGGGCCGCGCGCTGCGCAAGTTCGGCGCGATCGACTTCGCCACGACGGTGGCGCCCGGGGTCCGCGACGTGCTGCTCACCGGCAAGATGAAGGAGGCGGTGACCCGTACGGTCGAGGGCCGGCGCGCCTACGACGCCGTGGTGATCGACGCCCCGCCGACGGGCCGCATCGGCCGCTTCCTCAACGTGACGGCCGAGACGGCCCGGCTGGCCAAGATGGGCCCGATCAAGACGCAGAGCGAGGGCGTGCAGGCCGTGCTGCGTTCCCCGGTGACGTCCGTGCACGTGGTGACGCTCCTGGAGGAGATGCCCGTGCAGGAGACGGCGGACGCGATCACGGAGCTGCGGGCGCTCGACCTGCGGGTGGGTTCGATCATCATCAACTCGGCGCAGCCCGACCTCCTGCCGACCGCCAAGATCACCCAAGCGGAGGTACGCCGTGGACTGCTCGCGGCCGGCCTGCCCGCCGACAAGGCGACCGTGGCGGGGCTCGTGACCGAGTCGCGCGCGTACCTGACCCGCCGCCACCTGGAGGCGGACCTGCGCGCGGAGCTGGCCGCCCTGGGCCGCCCGATCGTGGAGCTGCCGGCCCTGGCCGGCGGCGTGGATCTGGCCGGACTGCACCGGCTGGCGGGCGTACTCCTGGGGGAGGCCCACGGCGATGAGTGATCTCGACGTCGACGCCCTCCTGAGCGACCCCGGCATCCGGATCGTGGTGTGCTGCGGCTCCGGCGGTGTGGGCAAGACCACTACGGCGGCCGCGCTGGGCGTGCGGGCCGCCGAGGTGCACGGCCGGCACACGGTCGTGCTGACGATCGACCCGGCCCGCCGGCTCGCCCAGTCCCTGGGGCTCGTGGAACTGGACAACACCCCCCGCGCGGTTCCCGAGGCGGACGGCGAACTGCACGCCATGATGCTCGACATGAAGCGGACGTTCGACGACGTCGTGCTCGCCCACACGGACGCCAAGCGCGCCGAGGAGATCTTCGCGAATCCGTTCTACCAGGCCATGAGCTCCACCTTCGCGGGCACGCAGGAGTACATGGCGATGGAGAAACTGGGCCACCTGCGCTCCCGCGACGAGTGGGACCTGATCATCGTCGACACCCCGCCGTCGCGCTCCGCGCTGGACTTCCTGGACGCGCCCGCCCGGCTGTCGCGCTTCCTGGACGGGCGGATGCTGCGGCTGCTCATCGCCCCCGCCCGGGCCGGCGGGCGCAGCGTGTTCAGCCTGGTTACGGCCTCGTTCAGCATGTTCGCGAAGCTCATGGAGCGGGTGCTGGGCGGGCAGCTGATCAGCGACCTGTCCGGGTTCGTCGGGGCGCTGGACAACATGTTCGGCGGCTTCCGGGACCGGGCCGAGGAGACGTACCGGATCCTGCAGGCGCCCGAGACGGCGTTCCTGGTGGTGGCCGCCCCGGAGCCGGACGCCATCCGGGAGGCCGACTACTTCGCGGGCCGGCTCGCGGCCGAACGGATGCCGCTGGCCGGCCTGGTGGTCAACCGGGTCCACGAGGTGTTCGCCCCGGACATCACGGCCGAGGCCGCGCTCGCCGCTGCCGCCGGGGCCGACCCGGTCACGGCCGGCGTCCTGCGCGTGCACGCCCGGCTGGTGACCCTGGTGGAGCGCGAGCGCGAGATCACCCGCCGGTTCCGGGAGGCCTACCCGGACGTCGCGGTGGCCACGGTCGCGGCGCAGCCCGCCGACGTCCACGACATCGACGGGCTGCGAAAGATCGGTTCGGCCCTCTCGACGGACCCGGTCAGCTCGTACTGACGAGTTCGTTGTCCTTCATCGCCGCCTCGAACATGCGGCGCCAACTGGTCACCTGGGGGTGCCGCCTCAGCAAGGCGCGCCGCTCCCGCTCGGTCATGCCGCCCCAGACGCCGAACTCGATGCGGTTGTCGAGCGCGTCGGCCAGGCACTCATAGCGCACCGGGCAGCCGCGGCAGATCCGCTTGGCGACGTTCTGTTCGGCGCCCTGGACGAAGAGCGCGTCCGGGTCCCCGTTGCGGCAGGCCGCGAGCGTCGGCCAGTCACTGATCATCCCCATCTGTCACGTCCCCCCTTACGTCCCGACGGTCCCCACCGCCCGGGACGGACTTACCCCGGTTATCAGGCATGGCTTCGCCCTGGTTTACCTGGGTCTGAGCACATCCCCCGCCGGACATCATGCTCCGTAGTCGTACGATTACGCAACGTTGTCCGGGAAATCCGCATAACAGGACACCTCACCCCGCATCGGCTCTCGCAAGCGTCACGGATGAGGACCGGGCCAGCCGTACGCGCTCCGGCGGGACCCAAATCGTCCAAACGACTGCGGGCCGGCCGGGTGGTGCCCGACACTGGGTGCCGGACGCCGCTCGTACGAGTGATCGTGCTTCCTACCCAACGAGCGCGTCCCGACCCGGTAATGGTCAGCAAGCCGACGCATTGACGCCGGCCCCACGGGCGTGCGCACGTCACGTACCCTGTGCGCGTGAAGTGGATGCGCAAGCGGGATCGGAGCCTGTTCGCCAACGCTGCTGCGCTACTCATCTGTGGGGTGCTGGCAGGGGTCGTCGTCGCGGCCGCCGCGTTCCCCGCGATCGCGATGGGTGGCCTGGCCATGAAGTCCGGCTCGGAGGCCTACGGCGGCCTGCCCAGCCAACTCCAGGTTCTGCAATCGCCCCAGATCAGCTACGTGTACGCGTCCGACAACAAGACGCTCATCGCGACGATCTACGACGAGAACCGCCATGACATCCCCCTGGCGCAGATCCCGAAGATCATGCAGAACGCGATCATCGCCGCCGAGGACCAACGCTTCTACGAGCACAACGGCGTGGACGTCCAGGGCGTCATCCGGGCGTACGTGGCCAACCAGAACAGCGACTCCCAGCAGGGTGCGTCCACTTTGACCATGCAGTACGTGCGGCAGGCGCTCACGTACTTCTCGAACAGCCCGTCGGCGATCATCGCGGCCACCGAACGCACCAACGCGCGCAAGCTCAAAGAGATCAAGTACGCGATGACGCTGGAGACCCAGCTCACCAAGGACCAGATCCTGGAGCGGTACCTCAACATCGCCGCGTTCGGCAACGCCACGTACGGCATCTACGCCGCCAGCCAGGTCTTCTTCAACAAGATCCCGAAGAACCTGACGCTGGGCGAGGCCGCGCTGCTGGCCGGCCTGGTCAAGGCGCCCAGCACGTACGACCCGACGACGAAGGCGGGCCGCACGGCCGCCCTGGACCGCCGCCAGTACGTGCTGAGCCAGATGGTGAAGAACGGGTTCATCACCCAGGCCGAGGCGGACACCGCGCTCAAGACGCCCCTCAAGATCATCGGCAAGCGGACGCCGAACGGCTGCACCGCCACCCGCAAGAACCACTGGGGCTTCTTCTGCGACTACCTCTACCGCTGGTGGATGCAGCAGGAGGCCTTCGGCAGCGACGCCTCCAGCCGCGAGAACAAGCTCAAGGCGGGCGGCTACCGCATCGTCACGACGCTCGACGTGAAGGTCCAGGAAGCGGCGAAGAAGAACATCGAGAAGCAGGTCCCGACGGGCAGTTCCGACGCCCTCATGATCGCCGCCGTCGAGCCCGGAACGGGCAAGATCAAGGCGATGGCCACGAACCGAAAGTACGGGCTCGACACGTCGAAGAACGGCCAGTCCACCGACCCGGCCAAGCGCAAGCTCGGCATCAAGGGCACGTACCCGACGACCACCAACCCGCTCATCAGCGGCGGCGGCGACATCACCGGGTACAAGATGGGTTCGACCTTCAAGATGTTCACGATGGTGGCGGCCCTGGAGGAGGGGTACACCCTCGACTACCCCATCGCCGCCAAGTCGCCCTACAAGTCGAAGTACATCGTCGAACGCAACTCGCGGGCGGCCTGCAAGGACGACCGTGACCACTGGTGTCCGGTGAACGCCAACCCGTCCTGGATGAACGGCGTGCGCAACATGTGGACGGGCTTCGGCCGCTCCGTGAACACGTACTTCGTGCCGCTGCAGGAGCGGGTCGGCGCGGAGAAGGCGGTGGACGTGGCCAAGCGGCTCGGCATCCAGTTCCGGGCCAAGGGCACCAAGGACGCCCCCGCCGACTACGAGTTCGCGACCAACAAGGACCTGACCAAGAGCTGGGGCCCGTTCACGCTCGGCGTCTCCGACGCGGTCCCGCTGGAGATGGCCAACGCTTACGCGACCCTGGCCGCCGACGGCAAGTACTGCGAGCCCATCCCCGTCGCGAAGATCACCGACCATGACGGCAACGTGCTGAACGACGTCACCAAGCCGCGCTGTAACCAGGCCGTGAAGGCCGACGTCGCGCGCGCGGCCGTCGACGCCGCCCGTTGCGCGGTGGGCGACCGCTCGTCGGTCAGCCGGTGCGACCAGGGCACGGCGTCGTGGGTGCGCGGCGTGGTCGGCAAGCCGGTGATGGGCAAGACCGGTACGACCGACGACCTGTGGACCGCCACGCTGGCGCTGAGCACCAAGCAGCTCGCGGTCGCCGGCACGATGGCCGACCCGGACCACGCCCAGGCCAACCGCGAGATGAGTGCGCCCAAGACCAACTACGCCGTGGCGTACACGATGCGCGACGCCCTCAAGGGCAAGAAGTCGATCAACTTCACGCCGCCGTCGTCGAAGTACACGACCGGCAAGCGGGTGAGCGTCCCGTCGGTCACCTGCCGCGGCGTCGACGACGCCCGGTCGATCCTGCGCGGTCGCGGCTTCCAGGTCGAGGTGGACTCCAAGCCGGTCGACTCGAGCTGCCCCGCCGGCACGGTGGCCCGCACGGATCCGGACGGCTGGACGGTCGAGAACGGCTACGTCCTGCTCTACATCAGCAACGGCAAGGCCCCCACCCGCCCGACGGACGGCCCCGGCGAAGGCGGCCAGGGCGGCCCGGGCGGCCCACGAGGGCCCCGCTAGAACGCCCGGCGGCGGGTGACCACGCTATGCGTCGGTTACCCGCCGCCTCAATACGTACGTATGCGTCCATAGCGCGGTTACCCGCCGCCTCAATACGTACGTGTGCGTCCACAAAGCGGTTACCCGCCGCCTCAATACGTACGTGTGCGTCCATAGCGCGGTTATCCCGCGCCGCATGACGTGGGTGGGCCGGCAGAAGGACCGCGGGTGGGCCGCGGTCAGGTGGCGAGTTGTCTGCGGACCTCCGCGGCCACCCGGCCGCCCTCGGCGCGGCCGGCGATCTGCGCCTGCACCGCCTTCATCGCCTGTCCCATCTGACCGACGGACGTGAAGCCGCCCGCCGCGAGCGCGCCGGACACGATGTCGGCGACCTCGGCGTCGGAGAGCTGCACCGGCAGGTAACCCGCGAGCACCTTCTCCTCCGCCCGCTCCTTGTCGGCGGAAACGTCGCGCCCGGCGGCGGCGAACGCCTCGGCGGCCTCCCGGCGCTTCTTGGCCTCCTTGGTCAGGACGCCCAGCACCTCGTCGTCGCTGAGCTCGCGCGCCGCCTTGCCGGCGACCTCCGCCGTCTGGACGGCCGCCAGGGCCATCCGCAGCGTGGAGGTGACCAGTTCGTCGCGGGACCGCATGGCGTTCTTGAGGTCCTGTTCGAGCCGCGCCTTGAGCGCCGTCATGGGAGTCGCACCACCCTTCGAAAGTGAGCCGCGACGCACATTACTCTGTCCCATATGCGTGCGCGTACTGTTTACCGCCTCGGCGCGGGCCTGGCCGTCGCCGGCGCCGCCACCTTCGCCTACGCGTCGCTGGTCGAGCGCAACCTGTTCACCCTGCGGCGCTTCGAGGTGCCCCTACTGGCCCCGGACGCGGAGCCGCTGCGCGTCCTGCACGTGTCGGACCTGCACCTCGTGCCGGCCCAGACGCGCAAGCAGCGCTGGGTGGCCGAGCTCGCCGCCCTCGACCCGGACCTGGTCATCGTGACCGGTGACAACATGGCCCACCCGGCTGCCGTGCCGGGCGTACGCCGCGCGTTCGAGCCGCTGTTCCAGTTCGCGGGCGCGTTCGTCTTCGGCTCGAACGACTACCGGGGCCCCGTCTGGAAGAACCCGCTCAGCTACTTCGACCACGACCGGGAGTACGTGCAGGGCGTCGAGCTGCCCACCGAAGAGCTGCGTGGCGTCCTCACGGACGGCGGCTGGGCCGACCTGAACAACGCCCGCGTCCTGCTCAAGGCCGGCGGGCGCTCCATCGAGCTGGCCGGCGTCGACGACCCCCACGTCGACCGCGACGACTACGCCGAGATCGCCGGCCCGGTCGACACCTCCGCCGAGGTCAGCATCGGCGTGACCCACTCCCCGGAACCCCGGATCCTCGACGCCATGGCGTACGACGGGTTCGGCCTGCTGTTGGCCGGCCACACCCACGGCGGCCAGGTCCGCGTCCCCGGCGTGGGCGCCCTGGTCACGAACTGCGGCCTGCCCCGGAAGATGGCCCGTGGCCTGCACCGCTGGCCCGACACGGACGCCTGGCTGCACGTGTCGGCGGGCCTGGGCACCCACCCGACGGCGCCGATCCGGTTCGCCTGCCTGCCGGAGGCCTCCCTGCTGACTCTGGTGCCCCGCTGACCGGGGATACCGAGTTGGACCGCTCCGCCCGGTCAGCTAGTATTGCCGGGCACCACCTCGGGGTGTAGCGCAGCTTGGCAGCGCGCTGCGTTCGGGACGCAGAGGTCGTGGGTTCAAATCCCGCCACCCCGACACATTGACGAAGCCCTCCCTTCGGGGAGGGCTTCGTCGCGTTCGCCGGAGTGCTGAATGAAGCGAAAGCAACAGGGGTCAGCCGGTGGAAATACCTCTGTTACCGAGGTATTGTCGTGAGCATGGCTAACGACCTTGAGCTCGCCGAGGAGTTGGGCGCCCGGCTCAACGGCTTGCGCAGGGTACTGCGCCGGCGCGTGCGCGCGACCCTGGACGGCCCCGCGCTCCCTGGCGGCCAGGTGGAGCTGCTGCGCCTGGTCGAGACCGAGCCGGGCATCGGCGTCTCGGCCGCCGCCAGGACGCTCACCCTGGCCGGCAACTCGGTGAGCACGCTGGTCAACCAGCTCACCGAGGCGGGTTATCTGCGCCGCGAGACGGATCCGGCCGACCGGCGCGGCGCCCAACTGTTCCTCACCGAGGCGGCGGCCCAGCGGCTCGACACGTGGCGCGCCAACCGCGCCGCGATCGTGGGCGCCGCGCTCACCGAACTGAGCCCGGCAGAGCGCACGGCGATCGCCACCGCGCTGCCGGCCCTGGCCCGCCTCACGGAGGCCTTGGCCCAGCACGACGAGGAGGCCACATGACCACCCCCGCCGTACGCGTCGAAGGCGTGCGTTACAGCTTCGGCGAGCACGTCGCCGTCGACGGTGTCGACCTGACCGTCCATCCCGGAGAGATCTTCGGTTTGCTGGGCCCGAACGGGGCCGGCAAGACCACCACGATCCGCATGATCACCACGCTGCTTCCCGTGCGTACGGGCATGGTTGAGGTTTTCGGCCGCAACGTGAGGAAGCAGACGATGGCCGTGCGCCGCCTGGTGGGCTACGTGCCGCAGGCGCTGTCAGCCGACGCGGCACTCACCGGCCGGGAGAACGTGGCGCTGTTCGCGCGGCTGTTCGACGTGCCCCGCAGGCAGCGCAAGGACAGGACGGCCGAGGTGCTCGACAGCATGCGCCTGACCGACGCGGCCGACCGGGCCGCCGGCACCTACTCGGGCGGCATGCTGCGCCGCCTCGAACTGGCGCAGGCGCTGGTCAGCAACCCCCGCCTGCTCATCCTCGACGAGCCGACGATCGGGCTCGACCCGGTGGCCCGCACGACCGTGTGGGAGCGCATCGCCCAGGTGCGCCGGGACACCGGCATGACCGTGCTGGTCACGACGCACTACATGGAGGAGGCCGAGCAGTACTGCGACCGGGTCGCCCTCATGCACCAGGGAAAGGTACGGGCGCTCGGCACGCCGGCCGAGCTGGCGACGGGTTTCGACGCCGACAACCTCGACGAGGTGTTCCGGCAGTTCACCGGCGACGACGTGATCACGGGAGGTTTCCGCAGTGTCCGCACCACTCGCCGCACCGCGCAACGCCTGGGCTGAGCCACTGCGGCTGCTGGCCAGCCGCACCTGGGCCCTGTGCCTGGTGGAGCTGCAGAAGCTGCGCCGCGACCGCACGGAGCTGGTCACCCGCGCGATCCAGCCCGCCCTGTGGCTGATCATCTTCGGGCAGACCTTCACCCAGATCAAGGCGATCCCGACGGGCGACATCCCCTACCTGGACTTCCTCGCCCCCGGCGTGCTCGCCCAGTCTGCCCTGTTCATCGCGATCTTCTACGGCATCCAGATCATCTGGGACCGGGACGCGGGCGTGCTGGCCAAGTTGATGGTCACCCCGACACCCCGGGTCGCCCTGGTCGCGGGCAAGGCGTTCGCCACGGGCGTACGGGCGCTGACGCAGGCGGTCGTCGTGGTGATCCTGGCCGCGATCCTCGGCGTGGGGCTGACCCGCGACCCGCTGCGCCTGCTCGGCACGGCCGTGGTGCTGCTTCTCGGCGCGGCGTTCTTCTGCTGCCTGTCCATCACGATCGCGGGCCTGGTGCTCAAGCGCGACCGGATGATGGGCATCGGCCAGGCCATCATGATGCCGCTCTTCTTCGCCTCCAACGCGCTGTATCCAGTGGCCGTCATGCCGGGCTGGTTGCAGGCCATCAACCACATAAACCCTTTGTCGTACCAGGTGGAAGCGCTACGCGGCCTGCTCATCGGCACGCCCGCCCGGCTAGCGCTGGACTTCGCGGTCCTGGCCGGCTCGGCCGCCGTGGCCATCGTCGTGGCCGCCGCGCTGCTTCCCCGCCTGGCCCGTTGACCTGCCGTCGCGCATTGTCGTCGCATGGTGACGCTCGCGCGTCGGCCGGTGCGGGGTGATTTTCCGGCCACCAGACTGACGCCTTCCCGACCCAAACGCGCCTATGATCGCCGGCATGCCGCTGCTCAGGAGCGATCCGTGACGGCGCCGGACAGCGAGGTCCGCCGCCATTCCGCGCGCGTGCTACTGCTCGACGACGACGGCAAGGTACTGCTGTTGCGCTGCCTGCGTGACCCGGACGATCCCACCGCCGGTCACGTGTGGTGCACCCCCGGCGGCGGGGTGGCGCCCGGCGAGTCGGCGCCCGAGGCCGCCGCTCGCGAGCTGGCGGAGGAGACCGGCGTCGCGTGCGCACCGGCCGAGCTGGGCGACGTCGTGGCCGTGTCCACGGGGTACGCGAGCGCGGGCTGGACCAACGGCGTCTTCCGCAACGACTACTTCGTCCTGCGCCGCTCCGCGCCGACGATCGACTGCGGCACCCCCGCCGAGTACCGCTGGTGGGCGGCCGAGGAACTCACGACCACGGCGGAGGCGGTCGTACCGCTCAACCTCGCCGGCCTGCTCACCACCCTCGCCGACGGCACGCCCGCGCACCCGATCCGGCTGCCCTGGAACCACGGGTAGCGGATGCGCGGGGCGGTCCCGGCTTCGGCGCCCCCATGAATCGGGCTCTCCAACTCTGTGAATCGACGATCTCGTCTGCGGCGAAAAGATCGGGCGACAATTGATGGGAAGGCCCCGGTCTGATCGAGCGCGAAAAGCGAATTATCAGTCTCGATTTTAGACCTGTTGTATCGCTCCTCAATGCGGACTCCTTGTCGCGCCAGGCCGCGCATGCCACTATCTCCATCAGTGTTTGTCGAAGCGATGAGGATCTATGGCTGCGATTCGTCTGCACCGCGACATTGACCTTGATGAGACGCGCCGCATTTGCGTGCGGACCGCGAACTCGGGACAAGATTCCACCCCGATGACAGCGTTCCCCGATCTGGTTCCCGACATCTTCCTGGTGCCGTACACCGTCCACGATCCCGATCTGTGTTTCGTTGTCGAGGATGGCGGGCGGGCAGTTGGCTACATCGTCGGCTGCGCGGACACGGTGCGGTTCGCGACCTGGTTCCGCGACGAGTGGGCCCCGTTGGCCGGTCGCAAGTACCCGCAGCCGATCGAGTCGCCGCAAAGCTGGGATGAGCTGTGGACCTACTGTCTGCACTTCAACTCGTACCCACGCATGGTGGTGCCGGGAATCGAGGACTATCCGTCCCACTTGCACATCGACCTCGCACCGGAGTTCCACCGGTTGGGGCTGGGCCGGGAACTGATGTTGACCTATCTCAAGGCGCTGAGGACTGCCGGCGTACCCGGCGTGCACGTGTGCGTGTCCGCACAGAATCCCGGCGGACTCAAGTATTACGACAGCATGGGCTTCAGGCCCATCGAGGTGCCCGATCCAGCGCCGGTGGTGTGGCTCGGGCGGTCGACCGACATCAGTGATCTCATCGAGACAACAATGGTGTCCCGCGCGAATTGATTGCGGCGCGCTGTTTATCCACATCGTGGTCCCGGCGCCGAGCCACCGCGTTAGCGCTGGCCGGCACCGGGACCATCGGTACTACTCGTGGGCGATGGCCGCGAGAACGTTGATCCGGGCGGCCCGGATCGACGCCAGCAGACCAGCCACGATGCCCACCACGGTCGCGGCCACCACGTACGTGCCCAGCTGCGACCAGGGCAGCGAGAAGGTACTGAAGCCGTTGTCCTTGAAGGCCTGCACCGCCGCGTAGCCCAGGCCGATGCCGACGCCCATGCCGAGCAACGCGCCGAACACGGTGATGACCAGGGCTTCCACGGTCACCATGGCCGTGGTGTGCAGCCGGCCCAGGCCGACGGCGCGCAGCAGGCCGAGTTCGCGGGTTCGCTCCAGCACCGACAGGGCCAGGGTGTTGATGATGCCCAGGGCCGCGATCAGGATGGCGAGCGACAGCAGGATCTGCACCATGTTGAGCAGGGTGTCGACCTCGGACGTCTCGTTCTCGATCATCGTGGCCCGGTCGACGGCATCGACCTCGGGCGAGTCGGCCAGCAGCGCCCGCACCTTCGGTAGCGTCTCGGCGACCGTGACGCCGGGCGTCAGCGCGATGAACGCCGAGCGCGCCTGCGGCACCGCGAATCCGGTACGCGCGGACTCCGGCAGCACGAACCCCCGCAGGTAGGACCAGTCCGAGGACGGGTAGATGCCCGCCACCGTGTACGTCTTCTCTGTACCCCGGGTGGTCGTGATGTCCACCGTGGACCCGATCGTGAGCTGGCGGGAGGCGGCGGTCGCCTCGTCGACCAGCACCTGGCCCTCGCCGAGCGTGTCGATGCTGCCCGCCGTGGCGGTCAGCCCCAGGATCGGGCGCAGTGCCGCCGCGTTGTGCACGGCTGTGAGGTCGGACTTCTCGCCGTCGACGATGGCGCCGTCGTCGTCCCAGGTGCCGAGCACCTGAGCGACGCCCGGGACCTGGGCCGCCTGGCTCAGCACCCTGGCGTCGAAGGTCGGCGGAATCGGGCCGGTCTGGTCGGCGCCGATGTAGATGTCCGCGTGGACCGTGTCCTCGACCGCCTCCGTGAAGCTGGCCTTCGCCGAGGTCAGGATCACGCCGCAGGTCGTCACCAGGGCCACACCGATCATCAGGGCGGCGGCGGTGATGCCGGTGCGGCGCGGGTTGCGGCCCGCGTTACGCCGGCCGAGCATGCCGGGCAGCCAGCGCCCGGTCAGCCGGCCCAGCCCGGCGACCACCGGCCGGCTGATCCAGGGGGTGATCAGCGCGACGCCGAGGAAAATGGCCAACCCCCCACCGAGTACGCCCCAGAGCGTGTTGTCGCCGAACCGGCCCGTCAGGCCGAGCCCGAGCGTGACCGCGCCGGCCACGCCGATCACGGCGCCGGAGACGGTGAGCTTGGTCAACGGCCGGTCGGGGGTCGCCACCTCCTGCAGGGCAGCGATCGGCGGGATGCGGGAGGCGCGCAGCGCGGGCAGGACGGCGGCCACCATCGTCACGATGAGTCCGACGGCGAACGCGCTGATCACGGCCGCCGCCGGCAGGCCGACGCTGGCGAGCGCGAGCCCGCCAGCCCCGGAGCTGGCGAACAGCGCGGCCATGAGACGGCCGACCCCGAAACCGGCGGCCAGGCCGAGCACGGACGCGAGCAGGCCGATCACGACGGCCTCGGTGATGACGGAACCGATCATCTGGCGGCGGCTGGCGCCGACGGCCCGCATGAGCGCCAGCTCGCGGGTGCGCTGCGCCACGATGATCGAGAACGTGTTGAGGATGAGGAACGCGCCGACGAACAGGGCGACCCCGGCGAAGCCGAGCAGCACGTTGTTGAAGATGTCCAGCACGGACTTGAACGCGGCGGAGCTTTCCGCGCCCAGCTCGGTGCCGGTCTTCGCCGAGTACTCCGGACCGAGCGCGGCGGCGATCGCGTCCCGCAGCGCCTCGGGGGTGGTGCCGTCGGCCGCCTGGACGGAGATGCCGGTGTACACGCCGGTCTCGCCGAGCATGAGCTTCTGCGCCACCGGCTCGGTGAACAGCACGGACTGCGAACCGCCGAGGGTGTCCCGCCCGCCGCTGTAGCCGACGATGCCGACCAGCGTGAACGTCTGCTTCGGCTCGCGGGTGAGCACGCCCACCTGGTCGCCGACCTTGAGCTCGGCCCGCTTCGCCAGGTCGGCGTTGATGGCGATCTCGTTGTCGGCCGTGGGGCCACGGCCCTCGCGCAGCTGGACGAGTTCGTTGGTGCCGGTCCAGGCCTCACCGAAGCTGGGCGGTCCGAACGTGCTCACGATCTTGCCGTTGGCGCCG
The DNA here is from genome assembly GCF_039528415.1 of Luedemannella helvata. Taxonomy (NCBI): domain Bacteria; kingdom Bacillati; phylum Actinomycetota; class Actinomycetes; order Micromonosporales; family Micromonosporaceae; genus Luedemannella; species Luedemannella helvata. Next base: position 4,517 of record NZ_BAAALS010000011.1, on the reverse strand, counting down.
ATGACCCGGGCGCCGTCCGCGCCCACCTCGCCGGTGGCGGAGGCGACGCCGGGCACGGCGCGGACCTTGTCCAGGGTGGCCGCCGGAATGGTCTTCACGGCGAGGTCGTTGTCGTCCATCGACGCGCCGCCCTGGCCGGCGGGTCCCACCTGCACGTCGACGGTCGCGTAGATGCCCCGGAACAGGTCGTCGAACGAACGGGTCAGGGTGTCGGTGAGCACGAACGAGCCGGAGACGAACATGACGCCGAGCACGACCGCGAGGGCCGACAGGATGAGCCGGAGTTTGCGCGCGAGCAGGCTACTGAGGGTGGCGCGCAGCATCACCGCTCCCCGGTGATGCGCTTGATGGTGTCGAGGACCCCATCGGCGGTCGGGTTGGCCATGTCGTGCACGATCTGGCCGTCGGCCAGGAAGACGACCCGGTCGGCGTGGCTCGCGGCGTTCGCGTCGTGGGTGACCATGACGATGGTCTGCCCGAAGTCGTGGACCGACTGGCGCAGGAAGCCCAGCACCTCGGCGCCCGTACGCGAGTCGAGGTTACCGGTCGGCTCGTCCGCGAAGATCACCTCGGGCTTGCTGACCAGGGCGCGCGCGCACGCGACGCGCTGCTGCTGCCCGCCGGACAGCTGCGCGGGCCGGTGGTCGAGCCGGTCGCCGAGGCCGACCGCGTCGATGACCGTCCGGAACCACTCCTTGTCGACCTTGCGCCCCGCGATCGCCAGCGGGAGCAGGATGTTCTCGTGCGCGGTCAACGTCGGCAGCAGGTTGAACTGCTGGAAGATGAAGCCGACCTGGGTACGGCGCAGCTTGGTGAGGCCCGCGTCGCCCAGCCCGGTCAGCTTCGTGGCGCCGATGTAGACCTCACCGCGCGTCACCGAGTCCAGCCCGGCGAGGCAGTGCATGAGGGTGGACTTTCCGGAGCCCGAGGGACCCATGATGGCGGTGAACCGCCCGCGGGCGAACTCCACGCTCACGCCGCGCAGCGCACTGACCCGCGCCTCTCCCTCGCCGTATACCTTCCAGACGTCCGCGGCGCGAGCAGCGGGCTCCGCCGGCCGGTCATACTGGTCACGCACCCTCGCCGGCGACGATGCGATCGTCACGGGTGTTCACCGCCCTCCCACACGTTGGACCGGCCCGGCAGACACCGGACCGGCTCAACCATGGTGCGGGGCCCCGTACCCGAGGTGCATCGGGCCCCAACCCCGAGCTTCGCCCCAGCCGCCTCTCAGGGAAGACCCTGACCCCCCAACCCACGACCTCCCCGCCGACCCATTTCGTCCGCCCCACCTCGCCGCAAGCCGGCAAAGTGCGCACTTCGGCGGCTTCCGTGGCCCCTGGTAACCGCCCGAGTGCGCACTTTGGCGAGGGGCAGGCGGGGTGGGCGCGGTGCGGGGTCAGGGCCGTCGGAGTGGCGGTGGACACACGGTGCGGCAGGTGTCGGGTGTTCGTCAGTGCGCACCGGGGGCGCGGTGGCTGCCCGGATCCCGAGCACTCAGGACCCCCGGGCGCCAACGGCGGCGACGCCCGGCAGGGACGAACATCGCTATCAGCGCGACCGAGCCGCCCGCGGCGACCAGGACGCCGCCGACGCCGAACGCCCGACCGAGCCCTGTGGACCCGACCGCGGCGGTCGTCGGGCGGGTCGGCACACCGCCGGCAGCCGGCGCTCGCGCGGCACCCACCGGCAGGACGTCGGTCAGCGCGCGCAGCGGGTTGAGCACCCCATGGCCGTAGTCGGCGGCCCGGCGCGCGCCCGGGGCCGGGTCCGCGGTCGCCAGCAGGCGGCGCGCCACGGCCGCCGCGTCCAAATCGCTGCGGTACTGGCGCACGAGCGCGGCCGTGGCCGCGACGAACGGGGCGGCCAGGCTCGTACCGCTCATCGCCGCGTGACCCCCGCCGGGCTGGGCGCCGATCACCTGGGCGCCGGGCGCCACGATGTCCACGTAGGAGCCGACCTGCGACGCGGCCACCCGCTGGCCGCTCTCGTCGATCGCCCCCACGCCGAGGACCCCCGGATAGGCGGCGGGGTACGGCGTCGGGTTGCCCCGCTCGCGCGCGTTGCCGGCGGCGGCGACCACCACGATGTCGGCCGCTACCGCGTCCGCGATGGCGTCACGCAGCGCGGGATCGTCCGTGGTCGTGCTCAGCGAGAGGTTGATCACGCCAACGCGCGCGAGGATCGCGCGGCGTACGGCGGTCGCGACGCCCTTCGCGTCGAGGCCGCTGCCCACCACGTCACCGTCGCTGTCGTGGCGGTCGGTGACCCGGATCGGCAGGATCGTCGCCCCGGCAGCGAGGCCGCGCAGGCCCGAGCCGGATCGAGGCCGGGCGGCGATGACGCTGGCCACGGCGGTACCGTGCCCGACGCAGTCGACCTGCCCGTTGCCCCCGTCCACGAGGTCGACGCCGGCGGCGACGCGGCCGCGCAGCTGTGGATGGTCCGCGTCCACCCCGGAGTCGATCACGGCGACGGTCACGCCCCGCCCGTCGGCGAGGCGCGCGATCGAGGCATAGTCGTAACGCCGCTGCGGCCACGGCACATCGGTGACCGCCCGATACGAGGTGGCCGGTTCGCACGTCGGCGCCGCCGCCGCGGGCACGGCGGGCAGCACGGCCGCCAGCAACGCGACGACCGCCCACCACACCCGATGGACACGCACCGATCGATGGTAGTGGCCGGGCCTGTCACCGTGGCATTCATTCGTGGCGGGGGGCGGCGCCGCGGGCCAGGGCGTCGACGCGGCGCAGCGCGTCGGGCAGGCGGTGTGGCCCGGCCATCCGCTCCACCAGCGTGGCCGCCTCGGCGACGGGCAGGCCGGCCGCAGTGATGTAGAGCGGGCGGGTCGACGAGCCGCGCCGCACGGCGGCGGCGTGCGTGGCCGTGCGGAACGCCGTCTTGGCCACCCCGATCACCGGGACGCCCAGCGCGGCGCGGACGTGGGCGCCCAACCCCGGACGTCCGTCGGGGTCCAGGTCCACGTATCCGTCGACCACCAGGAGCTCCAGGTCAACCCCGTCGAGTACGGTCCGCAGCGCCGGCAGTTCGCGGGCGTAGAAGGCGCCCGGCTCGTACGGCTGGACGTGGTCGAGCCAGGCCACCCGCTCCGCGAGGATCGGGGCGAACCGGTCGTCGTCGGCGGTGACGAGCGCCGCCCGCGCCCCGCCGGACTCCGGGTAGTGCACGTCGACGGCGCCGAGCCGAAAACCCGCCGGGTGATCCATGCCCGGATTGTCGCCCGCCGCGAAGAACCCCGGAACCGGGGGGCAGGCCGTCGCGTCTGAGCGGGTGTGAGGACATTACGCGCGGCGGTCACCGCCGCAACCACGGCTGTACTCGTCGGCCTGAGCGCCGGGTGCGCCGCAGCCGCCGATGCGAACGGTACGCCCGCAGGCGGGCCCAGCGGCGGCACGCCCGCCAGCTCGTACGACGGAGATGTGTTGATTCTGCGTGTCGCGTGGGTGGGCGGGTTCGTGCCGCCCAACCTGATCCCCGCCCGCCTGCCGGTGCTCAGCGTCTACGCGGACGGCCGGGTGCTGACCCAGGCACCGCAGATCGAGATCTTCCCGCCGCCGGCGCTGCCGGGCCTGGAGGTGCGGCAGATCTCGCCGGAGGACGCGTGGAAGCTCGTCGACCTCGCGGTCGCCGCCGGGGTGGGCGGCACCGCCGACTATGGCCGGCCCGGGGTCGCGGACGTGCCGTCGACCCGGTTCACCGTGCTTACGGACGACGGCCTCAAGAGCACCGAGGTGTACGCGCTGGGCGACGGCGAGGACGGGTTCACCAGCGGCCTGACGCCCGCGCAGATCGCGGCCCGGCGCCCGCTGTGGGACCTGATGTCCAAGCTCAACGACCTGTCCGGGACGCTCGGGCCGGACGCGGTGAGCGCCTCCAGGCTGTACGCGCCCTCGGCGATCGCCGCGATCGTGGAGCCGTACCGGGACCCGGGGCCCGACCAGCCGGCGCAGCCTGAGCGGTCGTGGCCGGGGCCGGAGCTGCCCGGCGAGCGGCTGAGCGGCGGCCTGGACCTGCACTGCGTGACGGCCACGGGTGCGGCCGCCGCCCAGGTGCAGGCGGCCGCGGTGCGGGCGAACACGCTGACCCCGTGGCAGTCGGGTGGAAAGCAGTGGACGCTCACCCTGCGTCCACTGCTCCCGGACGAGGCGGGCTGCGTCGACCTGACGCGGCAGAGCTGACCGGACGGCGGCGGGTGCCGGCCCCCTGGGGCGGCACCCGCGCCCGTGAAGGTCAGCGGACGCAGCTTGTCCGCCTCCCGCTCTCAACTAGTCCTTTCGGCTGATATCAGCCTGACCGTTCGGCCATAATGCGCGCTACTCTCAGAAACAACTTCGAGAAAGAGGTTTAGACCGAGGACAGGACGGAGACTGCTGTCGACATGTTGAAGGACCTCACCGACGCACGAGAGCTGATCGCCGATACGACCATCGACGAGCGTCGACTCGATGATGTCGACGGCCCGGCCCTTCTTCGGCTCTTCAGTGGACTGCCCGCCA